>NZ_JBFTMS010000053.1:0-25294 GCF_056397085.1 Peribacillus sp. 05N428
TTTGAAAAGGAATTAGATGATTATATTTTTGAAAAGGAATTAGATGATTATATTCATTACTATAACCACAAACGAATGAAGGTAAAATTAAAAGACCTGAGTCCGATAGAATACCGAACTCAGGTCTTAGAAGCTGCTTAAATTATATGTCTAACTTTATTGGGTCAGATCACTCGCTTATCTTCGAGTTCGTCTACAGTTTATATGTCTGGACTTATATCATTTAATCTATTTGGTGATTATGACCGAATTTCGACTTTAAGACGCTGCTCGCATACCCAATGAATCCTCCAACAATGGCAGGGACGATCCACCCAAGCCCAGCTTCATACATAGGAAGTATTGCAGTGAAGAAATCATTGATGAATGTAATGTGTACACCTGCTCCATTTAATCCATCAAATAGACTGACGATGAATGTTAAAAGTAAGCTGCCTTGATAAACCTCAGGTCTTCCCTTAAATAAGGAATGAAGAAATGTTAGGAAGATCAAAACAATGGCTAATGGATAAATGGCTGTCATAACCGGTACTGAAATGGCAATTAACTGGGTTAGTCCAATATTGGCAATGATTGCACTGAATATGGATAAACTTATGGCAATCGTTTTGTAAGGCAGACTTGGAAATAGCTTATGGAAGTACGTCGAGCAAGAGGTAATGAGTCCTACGCTCGTCGTTATACAAGCTACTGTGATCATTAATCCCAATAATAGCCCGCCATATGATCCAAAGTAGTAATCCGAGACTTTCGCCAAGATAATGCCTCCATTATCCAAGCGTCCAAGTTCCCCAACGCTTGAAGCACCCATATAAGAGAGAGCTGTATAAATGGTGGCAAGGATAACGGCCGCAATGGCAGTCGCTTTTCCACAAACGATCATGATTTGTTTTTTTGTTTTGGCACCTTTTTCTTTGATGGCATTAATGATGATGATGCCAAAAACAAAAGATGCAAGAGTATCCATGGTTAAATATCCTTCTCTGAACCCATTGAAAAATGGTTGAACCATATAGTGCTCGGCAGGTGCTTCAAAATCTCCAATTGGATTAACGAAAGCGACTACCACCAGGATTCCAATGAACGTCAACTTGATGGGTGTCAAAACTTTCCCCACAATTTCGACAATTTTCGCGGGATTGAGCGAAAGAAGGCATGAAACTGTAAAAAAGATGATGGTGAAAATAAGTAAAGGCAATGGACCTGGATCTTCAGGCAAAAAAGGTTTTACACCGATCTCAAAAGAAACGTTTCCTGTTCTAGGCATGGCGAATAATGGACCAATGGCTAAATAAAGAATGGTTGTGAATACAATACCAAAGACTGGATGGACACGGCTCGCTAATGATTGTAAATCATCTTTTCCAGAAAAACCGAGTGCCAGCACACCAAGTAACGGTAATCCTACTCCTGTGACCAAAAACCCTGCATTAGCCGACCAGATATTCATACCTGCCGATTGACCAAGCATTGGCGGGAAAATTAAATTCCCTGCACCGAAGAAAAGGGCAAATAACATGAACCCAATCACTACTATAAATGAAGATGGAACCTTATTAGACAAAATAAACCCTCCGACCAAAATTTGCTATTTTAGAAAATTATTAAATTTTCTAAAAATTATATAAACAGTAATACTAAGACCGTAAAGTATTATAACTAAATTAAATTGATATTTCAATATATTTTTTGTTTTTTATTATTTACCTTGATGATCAGTGATCCGCCCTTATCTTATTTTGAACATCTAAAGGCTGCTCATACTCATGAAATTTGAAATGTAAAGGAAATGAGGATGCAGAAAAAACTGCTTTACGTCGCGAACCAGTTTGAGCTCACGATAAAGAGTGACGGTTTAGATGCGGTTTTAATTGTGGGAAAATTAAGGAGGTGTTTAGAATGGTTGAAAAAATACTGGGATTGTTCTTTGAAAAACGGAAACAAAACAAAAAGGATGTTTTATTACTAATTTTCATATTCATGCTTCCTATAATTAATTTGGTTACGTATATCTCGGATATGGACTTATCTTGGTTATCTGGCATTGTATCAATTGCAATCATTATTCTTGCGGCATCGATATATTTTGAAGGAAAAAGAAACAGGGAAAATGATGGTTAAACTTCGGTTATTGTTTGAGGGGACGTTAGGCTAATTGTAGTTGTTTAATCAATAAAATAAAATGACGTTAAAATAATAATTATTACTTTAATTAGGGACTGTACTTCAATAAGGGAGCTGCTTTGGCAGCGCTTGAGTTTGTAGACAAAAGGGGTTTATCTAAATTTCAAAACAAAGTTGATTGGAGCGGGTGTGCGAGACTTCTGCGGGAAAAGCGCGTCAAGGGGAGACCCCGCAGGCGCAAGGCGCCGAGGAGCTCCTGGACCGCCCGCGGAAAGCGAGTGCCTGTAGTGGAAATCGACATTCGAGTTTTTATAGACCCAAATAAAAAACTGAGGAAAACTATATTGTTTGTCTACATTTGGGCTGCTTATGCAGCTCTTTTTCTCATGGGGCGATACTCCTTAAATTATTAGAAATTGAATCGAAACTCTAAGATGCCCTATCAACGGGAGTAAAAATAACTTGTACTCAACAGGGTTTGTATAGTCTTCTTCTGTCAATAATGGTTATGGAATCAGAATTTCTGCGTTTTGTCTATAACTTACCGTTTTGTCGTGAAAGGAATTTATGAAAATGCTCGAGAAGGGTAAAATCGGAAGCCGTCAACTGATGATATTAGTGATTCTATATACGCTTGGAGATTCTATTTTAGTCATTCCCTCCGTTGTCGCTTCCGAAGCTGAACAAGATGCTTGGATTTCGGGCATGATAAGCGTGGCAATAGCACCGTTATTGATTGTTTTGATATATGAGGCCTTAAGGAAATGCTATCCTGATTTAACATTAGTGGAATACAGCCAAAAAATTCTGGGGAAGTGGCTGGGAATGGCTATTTCTCTTCTTTTTATAAGCTACTTTTTTATAACCACAGCGACTTATTTGAGTGAAATTGGGGATTTTATGATAAGTCATATTATGCCTGATACTCCAATTCAAGTGATCATGATTCTTTTTATGAGTATCGTCCTCATGGCCGCGCGTCTTGGTTTGGAACCTTTGGCCCGAAGCGCGGAAATATTTTTCCCCTATGTTTTATTACTTATATCAACCTTGATAATTCTTCTGCTTCCCGAGATTAAATTTCAAAACCTGCAACCCGTATGGGAGGGGGGAATGAAACAGGTTATACGGGGTTCTATACCATTTATTGTTTTTCCGTTTATTGAACCGGTTGCGATTCTAATGATCCTCCCGTTCGTAAGTCAAAAAGATAGAATAAGAAAAAGCCTTTTTGTCGGTCAATTGTTGGCTGGAAGTGTTTTGATCATTATAACCATGTTAGCCATTCTTGTACTTGGTTCCGAGTCAACGATAAGACAAAATTATCCAATCTATATGTTGGCAAAGAAAATAAATATCGCTGATTTCTTGACGCGGCTGGAAGCAATAATGGCCATAATATGGTTCATCACAATTTTTATTAGATTTAGTTTGTTTTTTTATGTGACCGTTTTAGGTACGGCCCAAACGTTAAAATTGCAAGATTATCGTCCTCTGGTTTTTCCGTTTGGTATCCTATTGATTGCCTTTACTCTGATGATGACACCGAATATTGTCCATTATAATAAATTCATTACAGAAATCTGGCCGTTTTATGCCATGACATTCGGGTTTCTGCTGCCATTGATATTACTAATAATCGCCAAAGTTCAGAAAAATGATCAACGTAACTAAGGCGGGTCTATCTATTAAGAAACTAGTGTAAAATTCTATTAGAAGCTCAGGTGTCATTCCATAAGGGCGCAATTCTTTAATAAAGCATGCTTTCCTTAATGAACTAATGGGTGCTTTTACTTCAATAAAGGAACTGCTAATGCAGCTCTCACTTTGTCGACAAAAGGGGTTTTACCTAAAATTTCAAAGTTGATTGGAACGGAAGGCGCGAGACTCCTGCGGGAAAAGCGTGTCGAGGGGAGACCCCGCAGGCGCAAGGCGCCGAGGAGGCTCCCGGACCGCCCGCGGAAAGCGAGTGCCTGTAGTGGAAATCAACTGAACTAGATTATCCTTAATGGTTTACTGTTTTTTTTAAGCCCCTAATTGGCTGGAAGAAATTTGCAACACTCCTGCCGAGTAACTGGCTAGCTAGCTGAGACCCCGGAGACGTTTACGTCGAGGAGGCTTGGCAGACAGTCGGCGGAAAGGGAGCGGGTTTCTGGAATCAACTGAAATGTAATTTAAGCAAAAGCCGTATGCCGGCTCATCAGAACCAAGTTTAAGACTAGATGATCCTTCATGGTTTTTTACAGTAATCCTTAATGGATGGAAGAAAATTGCCGCACTCCCCGAAATACTGGCTAGTCGAGACCGTACAGACGCTTGCTTTGATGTGGCTTGGCAGACAGTCGGCGGAAGGGGAGCGGATTTCTGAGATCACCTGGAACGTTTTTTTAGGATTATGAAATAGACAAATAGAATTTAAAAAATAGTTTGACTTTTTTAACAACTATGTTTATATTTGGTTTAATACTAACTACCGTTAGTTAATATGGTGCGAAAAAGTAGGTGTTAGACATAAAAAGTAATCCAATGAATCATGGTTTGTAAGCGATTACACATTGTGTTCGTAAATTCATATGAAAAGACTTTTATTAAAACCAGGAGATGATACTTATGAAATATCCACTTACACCAGATGTAAAGCCAGAGTTTTGTACAACAGGAACTTTTATGCGTTTACCTTCTCAAAAGCATGATGCAAAGCTGGCAATTGTAGGTATGCCTTTTGATACAGCTGCTTCTTTTCGGGTAGGAGCCAGGTTTGCTCCTCAAGCCATTCGCCAATCATCCATGACCCTGTTTCCCTATCATCCGATTCATAATGTATATCCTTTTGAACAAATGAATGCCATTGATATTGGCGATATCCCTGTTATTCCCCATAATATTCATCGAAGCTATGAGCTAATGAAGGAATCCATTCATGAATTGATGTCCAAAGGGGTCATACCGATTGGATTAGGAGGAGACCATTCGGTTACTTTAGCTAGTTTACGAGCTGCGGCAAAGGTATATGGGCCTGTAGCCATGATTCACTTTGATTCCCATACAGATACCTGGGATACATATTATGAGGAAAAATATTGGCATGGATCTCCTTTCATTCGTGCCCACGAAGAAGGTTTGCTGCAGGCAGATAAAGTGTTTCAAATAGGAATCCGCGGCACGCTAAACCACTCTGGAGATTTACAGGCAAGCCTCGATTTAGGCTATCGCCTGATTACAACTGGTGAACTTTCCAATCGTGGATTTGAAGATGTTTTGAAAGAGATTAGAAAAACGATTGGTAACACCCCTTGTTTCTTGACATTTGATATAGATTTCGTTGATCCTTCTTTTGCCCCGGGAACAGGTACACCTGAAATAGGTGGGTTTAGCAGCTATGATACATTAAAAATGATACGATCCCTAACTGAATTTAACTTTATAGGATATGACGTGGTTGAAGTGCTGCCTTCATATGATCCAAGTCAAATCACTTCACTTTTAGCGGCAACACTTGTACATGAATTTGCCAGCCTGGCAGCATTAGGTGCGAAAGAAGATAATTAAAATCACTTTAACTTAAAAACAGCCATTTATTTAATAAAGGAGGCACCTCTTTGCGATGAAAGGATTACCCGAGCTTAAGCGTTCACTGAATACAAGATATGTAATTGTATTTGGACTTTCCTTTATGGCGCCTGTGACAGTCTTTAGCACATATGGCATCGCTATTGACCGTACCCATGGAATGATTCCGACAGCATACATAATCGCGTTAATTGTCATGCTATTCACTTCATATAGTTACGCAAAAATGGTTCAGGTATATCCCACTACCGGTTCAGCTTATACCTTTGTGCAGAAAGGAATTAACTCACACCTTGGTTTTCTGGTAGGATGGGTGATTTTATTGGATTATCTTTTCAGTCCTATGATCAGCGCTTTACTTTTTGGGATTATGGTGAATGCTTACTTCCCTGGTATTCCTATCGTTGCCGTTATCATTTCCTTTATCATTGCTGTGACAGCGATTAATATTTTTGGGATTAAGGTCGCTGCAAATGTGAATACCTTTTTGGTGATATTTCAATTTCTTTTTATCATGATCTTCAGCCTGCTTTGCATAAATGGACTTTTAGCAGGAAAAGGCACCGGAGAGTTGTTTTCTAAGGATCCTTTTTTTAGTCCAGACGTGAATATTAATAATCTGTTTTCGATTGTACCTTTATTATGTTTTAGTTTTCTTGGGTTTGATGCGGTTACTACACTTGCAGAAGAAACCAAAAATCCGAAAAAAACACTTCCTAAAGCTATTTATGCTACGACATTGATTGGAGGGTTATTATTTGTTGCAGCTACCTATTTTGCACAATCGATTTTCCCGAATTTCAATGCTTTTAAGAACCCTGATACAGCTATAGTCGATATCATGATTTATACCGGGGGTAATTTTCTGAATAGTTTGTTCATTTCTGTCGTAGTGACATCCGCCACTGCCTCTGCGATAGCTTCAGGAGGCAGCGGAGCCCGGATTTTGTATGCAATGGGGAGAGATAATGTTCTGCCTAAGCGGATTTTTGGATATGTTTCCCCAAAATTTCAAACTCCCATATTCAATATCTTGATCATTGCTTGTATTGCAATGAGCGCCGTATTTTTGGATATCGCAACGGCTACTTCTTTCATTAATTTTGGAGCACTGTTTGCTTTTACCTTCGTTAATCTTGCTGTGCTTTTCCATTATTTTGTGAGACAGAAGCAGAGAGCTCCTAAAAGTATCATTTTATATGTTCTTCTTCCCTTAATAGGCACCGGCATAACTATATGGTTTATGACAAAGTTGGATATCCATTCATTAGCATTAGGAATCACTTGGATGACAGTAGGGTTCATTTACTTATTGTACTTAACAAAAATGTTTAAGGAACGTCCTCCTGAACTGAATTTTGCAGAGCAAAAAGAAGAATTCGATGTAAAACTAGTGCAATGATCATTTACTGTTTTATTATTTTGAATGAAAAGAGGTAAACTTCATGACTATTAAAAAAGCGGATATTGTACTTTCCAGCGATGCTATTTTCACAGGGCTTACACATGAGCCAATGTCTGGGGCAATAGCTATCTTAGGTGACAAAATTCTGAGTGTAGGATCAAAAACAGAGATTGAACCTTTTATAGGAAGTGGGACAAAAGTATTTAACTATGGAAATCAATTGATTATGCCTGGATTTCATGATTTTCATCTCCACATTATGTTTAGTGCACTAAGTTTAACTAGTATTAATTTATTTGAAGCCAGGTCAGCTCAAGAAGTGGCTGCAAAAGTACTGGAATTTTCTAAAGAATGTCCTGGGGAAGAATGGATTATCGGCATGCAATGGGACGCAGGTTATTGGCATGATAAACAAGAGCCCCATTATAAAATTCTTGACGCTGTCATTCCAGATCGTCCTGTCGTTCTTTTTCATGCTGAAGGTCATTATACATGGGTAAACAGTAAGGCCATGGAATTAGCAGGGGTTACTGAGGAAATACGTGATCCGGATTTTGGTCGCTATGAAAGAGATAAGAATGGTTTACTTACTGGGATTTTATATGAAGATGCCCAGCAAATCGTTTTAAAAGAGGCATTACGGTTAACACAAAATAAAAAAGAAACGATATTAAAAGAGTTTTTACGATTGTTATCGCAATATGGAATTACTTCTGTAAACGATTTGTTTGCGCCAATAGATGACTTCCTTCAAGACTATGATCTTTTTGAGAAATTGGATAAGCAAGGAGAATTATCGACTAGATTTCATATCACTCCTGAATTGGATGGCAATTTGGACAAAGCCCAAATACTGAGAAATAAATATGAATCAAAGAAACTACAATTCTCAGGATTAAAACAATTCGTTGATGGAACAGTCACGGGTCATACCGCTTACTTCCTGAAACCTTACTCCGATCAAGTGGATATTTGCGGTCATCCAGCTCTAGATCCAGAAGTATTGATTGATCGAGTTGTTAAAGCGGATGAACTTGGATTTAGAATCAGGTTTCACGCTATTGGAGATGCGGCAATTCGTTTAGCTTTAGACGCTTTTGAAGAAGCTGTACGCAAGAATGGAAAAAGAGACTCAAGGCATACAATCGAGCATATTGAAGTAATCGATTCGGATGACATTGAACGTTTTTCAAAACTGGGGGTCATTGCCTCGAAGCAGCCTGATCACATGGCTGCTTCATCAAGAGAGGTATATTCTTCAATAATAGGTCCTGAAAGGGAAAAAAATGTGTTCCTGACGAAGTCGCTATTAAATACAGGTGCATCTTTAGCTTTAGGAACAGACTTTCCGGTTTCCATCTCATTAAATCCAATGCGGCAAATATATACTGCGATTACTAGAGTGGATAGTAGCGGAGATTCACAAAACACATGGCACCCTGAACAAAAACTCACTTTGGCAGAGGCATTGCAAGCATATACATATGGCTCAGCCTATGGATGTTTCAGGGAGCACGAGCTAGGTACAATAGAAGAGGGGAAACTTGCTGACCTTGTGGTTTTAGACAGAAATCTATTTGATATTCCAGAAAGTGAAGTGCTCAAAACTAAAGTGGAACTTACAATAAACGATGGGAAAGTTGTGTATAAAAGCGAAGAAACCTCTTTAACAAGCATATTCTAATTCTTATTTTTTAGAGAAAGAACCATGTTCCAGGTGTTAAATATTTAGTTTGAAAAAGGAAATGAGTTTATAATGAAATTAACTGATGTTGGATAGTTTGGAGGCTCATTATGACAAAAAATGAAATTAAAAACATTTCCTTGACTCTTTTTACCAAGTACGGATATGAGGGAACTGCTTTATCGGAAATTGCCAAGAGGGTAGGTATACAAAAACCCTCAATCTATAACCATTTCAAAAATAAGGATGACCTTTTCTTGTGTCTGTTTGAAGAAATCCTGGAAGAGCATATACACCAGGTCGAACAATTTGTCGAAGAGATAAATACCCTCTCTTCTGAAGAAAAGTTAAAACACATCCTTCTTGATACTTGTAACTATTATAAAAACCATGAAGATAAAGCAACATTTTTAAAGAGGGCAATGATCTTCCCGCCGGAGCATTTGAAGCACATTTTAAATGAAAGTTTCCTTAGATCTGAAGAATCATTTTCCGCTATCTTACATGCTATCTTTGTCGAAGGAATCGACAAAAAAGAAATACGCCAGGGGAAAGTCGAGAACTTAATCATGTCCTATTTCTGTTTGATTGATGGGATATTCATGGAATTTTCTTATTATGGTAAAGAGAATATGGAACCTAGAATTCAGAATATATGGGAAAACTTTTGGTATGGACTAAGTGGATGATACGTTCAAAAAGTTCATGCTCTAAAACTAGATCTACGCTCCAGGCACTCGCTTTCCGAGGGCGGTCCGCCCTCGGCGCCTATGCGCCTGTGGGGTCTCCCCTGTACACGCTTCTCTCGCAGGAGTCTCGTGCCTAAAATCGAAGTCTCTTCCAATACCCTGAAATTGGTAAAATCGCCATCAAACATATAAAACGATTCCCAAAATGGTCAGTTGTTCTTTCTCAGTCAACACAACTTATGATAAACTTATATTATCAGAATTTTCCAAATGACAGAACGTTCATTGTTCCGTTAAAGGGCCAGTTTAATTGAACAATGAATTGGCATGACACCTTGGTTAGTTATCTAAAACACGTCGAAAATGAATGTTGACCAAAGGGATTATCTATTAAAGGGATTAAATGGGAGGGAATGGAGAATGGATGTAAAGACCCTTTTGTTACAACAATGGGCAAGCTGCTTAGATGAAGAAGACTGGTTTCCACCACTTGAGAAAGTGCTAGAGGATATTACTTTTGAACAGGCAATTTGGAAACCAGCTGATGGGGCAATGAATTCCATTTGGGAATTAGTTTGTCATTTACTTTTCTATGAAAAGAGATTTCTGATGCGGTTTCTTGGTGAAACAGAGAATGAACCACAGGCAGAAAATAATGAATCTACATTTCGTTTACCAAATGAGACGTTAGAAAATTGGAAAGAAACAAAACAAGAATACTTTTATGTTCATCGTGAACTTGGAAAAATACTAGCAAAATCAGAACATGAAGATTTGTATAGACAGGTCCCGGGAGAAGATAATTCATTAGTGCTTGAACTGAAGAGTTTAGCCATGCACGACGCATATCATATTGGGCAAATTGTATTCCTTAGTAAAATGCAAGGAGCTTGGCCAGAGAAACGCAGCTTTTAAAAATGCTACATTAGCTTTACAGTTATTCCATTATAGGGAGCTTTAATGGAATAAGAACGGGAACGTCCAAATCGGACGTTCCCATATTTTATACCTGAAAAACAATAATCCTGCTTTTTATAGAGAAGAAGCCCTCATTGGATGGAAGAAATTTACGACACTCCTGCCGAAAAACTGGCTAGCCGAGACCCCACAGACGCTTGCTTTGATGCGGCTTGGCAGATAGTCGGCGGAAAGGGAGCGGGATTCTGAAATCAGCTGGAATTTGTCTGCAGAAAAGCTATGTGAATATAAGATTTCACATAGCTTTTATTTTTGGTTATGCGATTGGGCTTCTGTGCATTTGGGAAGAAACAGTCATTGGATGGAAGAAATATGCGACACTCCTGCCGAAAAACTGGCTAGCCGAGACCCCACAGACGCTTGCTTTGATGCGGCTTGGCAGACAGTTGGCGGAAAGGGAGCGGATTTCTGAAAACAACTCGAATTTGCCTACAAGTAAACTCACAATTCCTTTGTCTTAATCCTTTTGATTAACTCTTCAAACCAAGATATTGTGTGATCTGTTCTGGTCGAAAAATAACCAGCCAAAAATTCACGAATATTCTCGTTGCCTTTAGGTTCTGGCTCGAAATTCCCAAGCTGCTCCCAAATAGCCTTGATGGACTTTACTTTTCTTTCTAATATATCGACTACTTTATCCCGGTCCACATACTTGATGTTGGCTAAACCAACAATCATATCCTTGATTTCATCCGCATTTTCAAATAATTTATAGATTTTTTTGGGTAGTTCTTCGCGACCCTTATCCGTAATCGCAAATACCTGTTTATCAGGCCGATGTTCTTCTTTTATCACTTCAACTGGCTCGACTAAACCTTGTTTCACCAATGATTCAAAATGGTAGTACAGTTTACTTTCCGTTAATCCGCCCAGGCGATCCAATGGAATGGGTTCTGAAAGCTGCTTTTTTAATTTATAAGGATAATTTTTATCCTCCATCAGCTTGCTCAATATAAAAATTTGAATAGACATTTTCTACGCTCCTTTAAGAAGTATTATCTCCTTATTGTAGCAAAACCTAAGCTGTGATTTCTGCCGCTTTCTTTTCAACTTCTGTTTCAGAAACCTGTACTGGCATCGGTTTGTGCAAAAACGCGACAATAGCCATATTAATTAACATCGCAATGGCACCTACCGCAGCCATTGACCAAATATACGGACTTGGACTGATGCTGCCAAATAGGTTTGCAAAGTAAGCTTGCACCGAGTAATACATCGGTGAAATGTGGCTCATCCATTCATATGGTGCGTGCATCATATCACGTGTGATGGTGGCACCATTCGCTATTGTTTGCATTAATAAAATCGGTAAGTTTAAAATCATGCCGCCTTCACCAAATAAGAAGATTAAAATCGCGGTGAAATTAAAACATACCATATAGTTCAGTATTTGTTGACCTACTATACCAAAGAATAGGTCACCGCTCGGCTTGTCAATTAAATAGGCTACACCTACAGCGATGATTGATGAAACCACGGCAATCAATAATGCAGCCATTTGCACATAAGTGAATAAACGTGTTTTGCTTGCTTTTCCCCGGCTGGCTCTAAATGCACCTACTAATTGCATGGCCCCGATCATTGCCCCTACATAACCGGCCATTGTTAAGAACATCGGCAGCATATTATGATTCATGCCATCAGGTATTTCGTTGATTGTAACGACATTTCCTACATAGGATTTCTCAATCTTTTCCGCTAATTCAGCAGCTTGCTTTTCTGGTACATTAAAGTTCATCAATACGCCCTGAGCTGTTTGTTGCGAGAATTGTGTGCTTAACTGACTATTAATTTCAGTTACGACAGAATTCATGGTAGAAGAAACGACTGTTGCGCCTGCCTCATTGATTGTAAAGTCGATGCTTGATGACGCTTCACCTTTTTGAATATTTTCAGAGAAGGTTTTTGGGATGTGTACGACTAATGCTAAATCATTGAGCTCCAAATCTTTTAAGGCTTGTTTATTTGTTATATCCGTCTCGATTTCTTTAAAGGGTAAATTTTCTTGTAAATTTTCGGCGATCATTGCACCATTTTTACCAGCATCATCATTGATGATGGCGATAGGTAATTTATCGACATTTCCTGGAATGGCTGTATACCCAGGCAAGAAGATGCCTAGCATGGCAACTGCATAGAAAATCCCCATAAAGATTGCCGCTGTTGCACCTCTTGTTTTTAAGAATGCAGTAAATTTCATATGTTGAATCCATCCTTTTGTTTTAAAGTATATTACTCAATTTAAAGTACTCAAGTTAGAGTAGTTTAAAAGAAGTACTTAGAATTTTATTTTATTTTTTACATAAAGTCAATCGAAAAATTTTATGTTTCCTTATTCAAAAGAAAAACCCCCGACACTTTGTTGGGGGGAATTTGTTATTTAGATTCCATCGGAAACCTTGTGTGCAAAAAAAATCCTTCTCTGACTAGCATATAGGATCTTGATTTCATTCCATTAAGACACCCATTTTCTCGGTGTTACTAAACGAGTTAATAACAGCCTCTACTGAAGGAGAGTGTCATTTTCATAAATAATGACATTAGTGCAGGCTGTTTTTCATACGATATATTTGGGGTGAAAAAATGCCGAGAGTAAGTTATCGAAGTTCAGACGTTGATTTAATGGCAAGGATGATGAGAGCTGAAGCCGAAGGTGAAGGACTGCAAGGTATGTTGTATGTTGGAAATGTAATTGTTAATCGTCTTAAGGCAAATTGTTTAGACTTTAAAGAGTTAAGAACAATTCCACAAGTCATTTTTCATGTACAAGGAGGAAATTATTCTTTTGAAGCTGTTCAAAAAGGGAATGTATTTTATCAAAGAGCGAGAACTGCTGAAAAAAGATTAGCAAAACAGAATTTGGATTATTGGAGGCAACACCCAGGGAAATATGCGCTTTGGTATTTTAATCCATATGCTCCATGCCCTCCGACATGGTACGATCAACCTTTTGCGGGTCAATTTAAAAATCATTGTTATTATGAACCAAAACCTGGAACATGTGAAAGTGTTTATACAGGAGGTTAGGCTGTTATTTCATTTCAAGGAGCAGATCAGCAGCTCCTTTTTTTTATGCAACAATCGGGCACTCCAATAAGGTTTTTTTTGGTAAAATAAAGGGGGGAATGAGTTGTTGTTAGGAGGATTTTTAGTGAAGGCTATAATATTTTATATTGTTGGGGTATTCATTCTCTATATAGTTATTGAAACAGCAGTGAGAAGAGGAATTAACCATTCAAATATTGGTCAATTTCTTGAAAAAAAGTATGGAATGAAAGAAGATAAAAAGTCTTTTCTTGATGATGATTTGGATAATGAAAATAAGGAGGATTATTAAAACAAGGGAGGTTGCTGCGGCAACCTTTTTTTAGGGGAAGTTAATGTACGACCCCTTTTTATAAAAACAAATTCAACAAGAAAACAATGATTTTCCTAAAACAGGCTCCAGTTTGTCGGAAAGCATACTTAATCAGCATCTTTCCCAGGGCGGCGAAATTCGGCGTAGTAGACCTTTCTTTTTTTTGGTTCGGATTCAATATTTTCGATGAATGCTGTTTTGGCTTTCTCCAGTAACAACCCCTTTAGTTCCCGAAGCTTTATTGGACCCACTCCTGGCATCTTATCAGGTATATGTACTTCGAAATCCCCCTGGCGTTTATAAAAGCGGATGCTAGCAAGCCCCGTTCTTTCGGCTTTCCCCAAGGTATATGCAAATTCAAATTGCTGCTGAATGAATGAAGATAACTCAGGCAGCCCTAAACCTTCATAGAGGGGAGGGAATTCATGATAAACGGGAGGTTCTTTGAACGATATTGAAGAAATCTTCAAATGGATACTCCTCCTTTGGCGGAATAAAGAAAGACATACGTTGCCTATATTATTGTGCTATGGGCCAATTTTTTAAACATCCATACAGAGGTCTTGTGCTTTCCGGTAAAAATCCCATCATGGGGCCAGTTCATGTCTTTAACTCCTGTAAACCACCATCTACTGGCTGCATAATCAACAGGGTAAACTTACCCGTTGTAAGTTGATAAAATGGATTGTAATTCGATAATATCTTCATAGTTCGCCGTTGACCACTCTTATCTGATGAATAATGTATTTTTACTTTGCTGGATTTTTGTAAGGAAATTTTGGATGCGGTGATTCTGCTTATTTTTAAATGCTGGATATTGAACAGTCCAATCTTGATTTGGTATCTTCGGAAAATCATGGACGGAATCTATCTTATAGTGGCTATCATGAATAAAATGTGCTTTTGATGGTTGAGTACCCCCTGGTTCAAGAACAACATTTCCTTCATCAACAAAATGAGCTAGTATATTTTTCTCATGCATATTTTCTAACTCCATATATCCCTCAAATTTATTCTTTAATCTTTTAGAACAAATAATGGAAAGGAAATGGGAGCCTTTCTAAATAACACTGTTGCTGCTCAAAATCCTAACATATTTCTTTTAAAAGATATGCATGTACGGGGTTAATTTAATAATTATTATATAAAACATAACAAAAAATCACGGTCCCTTTATACGGATATAAAATTCTAGAGTTATTCTTAATTTACATCTAGAGGGAGGGATCCGAAGTTGTCAAAATTTCAGGCCATAACTTCTTTGTTCATCTTGGTATTTATCATCATTTTCGTATCTTATAAAATCACTGCTTTCTCATCCAATCATCCCACAACGAATCATTCCACATCCAACCGCTACATTCAACTACAATTATTAGGCGTTAATGATTTTCACGGCCAACTAAACAAATATCAATTGGTTTCAGGAACCATGGCAGGCGGTGCTGAATACTTGGCTGCCTATTTAAAAAAATATAAACAAGAAAACCCAAATACATTACTTGTTCATGCTGGTGATATGGTAGGAGGAAGCCCTCCGATCTCTTCTCAATTTCAAGACGAACCCACGATTGAATTTTTAAACCTCCTGCACTTTGATGTCGGGACACCTGGAAATCATGAATTGGACGAAGGCGTAAATGAAATGAAACGTCTTATTCATGGAGGATTCAATAAAAAAACAGGGTATTTTCAAGGTGCCAATACTGCTTACAGTTCTGCAAATATCATCGACAGAAAGTCGGGCCTTCCCTTGTTACCACCGTATGTTATTAAACAAATGGACGGAATTGATATTGGTTTTATCGGTGTGGTCACAAAAGAGACCAACATGTTTGTGTCCCCTGAAAATCGAAAAGAAGTAGAAATTACGGATGAAGTTTCAGCTATTAACCGAACCGTAAAGATTTTAAAGGATAAAGGGATCAAAGTGATTGTTGTACTGGCACATAATTCAGCTAAATCAGAAAAGGCAGGAGCAAATTCCACTGGAGCTTTAGTGGATATGGCTCCAAGAATCGATGATGAGGTAGATGTCATTTTTGCGGGTCACAGCCATGAATATGCCAATACCGTTGCAGCCGGTAAACTGATCGTTCAAGCTTATTCTAATGGGAATGCCTTTTCTCAAGTAAATCTTGAAATTGACCCGCATTCTAAAATTATTGTTAAGAAACAAGCAAAGATCATTGCCACTTCACATCAACATATAAAACCGGATGAAGAAACGGTTGCTCTTTTAAATAAATATAGAAAAAGATTAGGGAGCAAATTTAGTCAGGTAATAGGGGAAATGCCGGAAGAAATCAGACGAAATCAAGATGCATACGGTGAATCCCCATTAGCGAAAATGATTGCAGAATCTGAGCGCGAAGCCATGGGGGTAGAAATTGCTTTTGTCCATCAAGGCGAAATGCGGAAAAGCTTAAAAAAAGGGAAGATCACGGTAGAAGACCTTTATACAAACGTGCCTATGGGTCATAGTGTCAGTAAGTTAATTTTAACAGGAGAGCAGATAAAACTTGCTTTAGAACAGCAGTGGACGAAGGAATATGAAAATAGGTTACAAACGGTTGGCTTAACGTATGATTGGGAAGCCAAAGCTCCAATTGGCAGCAAGGTTGTTGTGCTGAAAGACAAGAATGGTCAAAAGATTCAGCCAAACAACGAATATGAAGTAGCGGTGAGTAATTATTTAGCTTCAGGCGGTGATAACTTCACTGCATTTGAACAAGGCAGACTCGTAGAATCCGGTCCGCAAGTTGTCACTGCACTTATACGTCATATCCAACAGAAGTATCCTCCCCATTCATTGAAAGAATGAAGGGGAAACATAACGGGTGCGTTTCTGTAATAAGCAGGAACGCCTTTTCCCTAATGTAAGCACGTTAGTTCAACAACAAGGAATTTGCCTTCATCCTAGGGAAATATAGTAATGGACTAAAGGGGCAGTATAGTTGAAGAAGGAACTTGAAATGTAAATCTCGAATATCTAATGTAATCGATAGATGAAAATTGGATGACAGACAGGAGTTAGATACGATGATAAAAGGTTTCGGAGGAATATTTTGGAGAACCAAGAATCTTGAAGTTGTAAAAAAGTGGTACAGTGAAGTGTTGAAGATTGAAATAGAAAATTGGAATGGGACTGTGATAAAACCGCAATTAGGAAATGAAACGATCTTTTCTTTCTTTACCGAGAATGACAGTCATTTTCCAACAGAACAACAAGTGATGTTAAATTTCGAAGTACATAATCTAAACGAGACTATTAAGCATCTTGAACATATTGGTGTACCTCTTGCAAAGAAAAAGGAGATTAGTGAATTTGGAAAGTTTATTTGGATTGAAGATCCTGAAGGTCGACTGATCGAGCTTTGGGAGAAATAACGAGTTGTCATTCATTTGAAAGGAGTTCTACAAATGACCGAACAGCTAATTGTAAGAGATGAGATACTCATTGAGGCGAATTCTCAGAAAGTCTGGGAAGTGCTTACTAAACCCAAATACGTTGCAGAATGGGATGAACTACCAGAAAATTATCCTAATGAAGATATGACCGAGGGAAGTAAGGTGATTTGGGATCTCCCTAATGGCGGTCAGTCAATCACTAAAATCATTAGAGCAGTTGTGCAGAAAGAATTAAAAATCGCTTTGCACGTTTCAAATTGGGAAGTAAAACCGAATGAAGGTGATGTCGCATATAATTATCACTTAAAAGATAAAGGCGATAGTACTCTGCTAAGAATCGAGATTGGTGATTTCTCCCTGATTAAAGACGGAAAAATGTATTATGATGCATCTATGGAATTTGCATCTAATTCTAAACAAATAATTAAGAAGTTATCCGAAAATCTTGGCTGATTAGACATACCTGGATTTCCTTCATGAACTCACGGGTGCTTTAATTCAAAAAGGGAGCTGCTTCGGCAGCTCTTTTTCTTATGGAGCTAAAGGCAGAATAGTTCAACAAGGGTATAGGCATATATGGTAAAGTTATACAGAATGAAGAAGCGGAAATTGGAGGAAATAAGATTGGGAGACTTAAATATTCTTTTACCTTTTGGTGCAGGGATACTATCTTTTATATCTCCTTGCTGTTTACCCTTGTACCCTGCGTTTTTATCTTATATTACAGGATTATCAATAAGTGAATTAAAAGAAGATAATAACAAATTAAACCGCAAACCAATGCTTCATACCTTATTCTTTTTGATCGGTTTTTCTATTATCTTTGTAATATTAGGGTTATCCACTTCTTTTATTTACGATCTCTTTTATGAATATATTGATTTAATTAGACAAGTAGGGGCTATATTGATAATTATTTTTGGTTTAATGATTGTTGGGGTTTTTCAACCTAAATTCTTGATGATGGACAGAAAAATAAATTTTAAAAATCGCCCATCTGGTTATATAGGTTCTATTTTAATTGGGATAGGATATGCTGCTGGTTGGACTCCTTGCATTGGACCCATATTAGGTGCCATCGTAACCCTTGGTTTATCGACTGGACAAGGTTTAATATATATGATTGCTTATATTCTTGGGTTTTCCATACCTTTCTTAACAATGTCATTTTTTATAGGAAAATCAGGATGGATAAAAAAATATAACCACAAAATAACTCAATTTGGTGGCTATATAACAGTTATTATGGGGATTGTCTTATTTTTTGATTGGATGGCCAAGATTACATTTTTTCTAACAAATAATGTATTTGGTGGCTTTACGGGTTTCTAATGCTTATAGAACTAACCGGTGCTTTACTTCAATAAGGAAGGTTGCTAGTGAATTACTTGTATACTTTTAATTACTTTTTGTGAAATAATGTGTAAATAAAATCGTATAACAAAATAGATAACATATTTTTTATTGGTTATCCCTCATGCTTTTATTCAATTGTATACCTAGAATGTATGAACAATAAAAGTGCTTTTATATAAAAAAATTACGTTTTTAGTATAATTAAGTTAAGTTACAATATAAGAAAATATTTACAAGGGGAAAAAATGAAAAATTCAAAGTTGGATTACAACCTAATTACACTTTTACTTTTACTATTTATAACAAGTTGTATAGCTATATTAAATGCTCAAGATTTTGGTCAATATGAAGGGAATTTTTTATTTAGACAAATAACCTGGTATATTGTAGGAATCGGAATAATTGCAGGAATTATGTATTTAGATTCTGAACAAATCTTTCGCTTGAATTGGTTTATTTACTCATTTAGCATAATTCTATTAATCGCGTTAATTTTGGCACCTGAATCAATAGCTCGTGAAATAAATGGAGCCAAAAGTTGGTTTCAACTTCCGGGAATCGGATCTCTACAACCAGCTGAATTCACAAAAATATCTTTGATAATTTGTTTAAGTTTCTTAGTACAAAAACATCATGAAAAATATTTAGATAAAACTTTAAAAACAGATTTGTTACTGTTAATTAAGATGGGAGCTGCTACAGTTCTTCCTATACTATTAATTATGCTACAACCAGATTTAGGTACGTCTTTAGTATTAATATGTATTTTTACAGGGATTTTTATTGTTTCGGGAATATCATGGAAAATTATCAGTGTTATTTTTATTATCATTTCCTTAATTTCTAGTATTCTTATATACTTAGTCTTTTTCAACCCTGAAATGCTTCAATCAATGGGATTCGCAACATATCAATTAGGAAGAATTTATGCTTGGATTGATCCAGAATCTTATGCATCAGGTGAAGGCTATAATCTAACCAAAGCATTACTAGCCATTGGTTCAGGAGGGGTATATGGTTATCTGGAAAAGGGTATATATGTTCCAGAAGCACATACGGATTTTATATTTAGTGTTATTTCTTCTAAATATGGTTTCTTCGGAGCTAGTATTTTAGTAACAATTTATTTTCTCCTTATTTCGAGTATAGTGAAGTTAGCTCTGGACGTAAAAAATAGTTTTGAATCTTACATATGCACCGGTGTTACTTCCATGATTTTTTTCCATGTTTTTGAGAATATCGGGATGAATATAGGCCTAGTACCCATAACAGGAATACCTTTACCTTTTATAAGTTATGGAGGAAGCTCATTAATTGGTAATATGTTAGCGATGGGGTTAGTCTTTTCAATAAGCTATCGAAAAAAAACATTTATGTTTGATTAAGATGGCTAAGTATTCAGGATTAATTCTAGGTAATTTTTTATTAAGAAAGCTATTTATTAGACGGTAAAACCGTCTTTTTTTTATGTCTCAGTCTTTGTCAACTCAATAAAGTCTTATGCAACTAAAGGGGCAGGATAGTTCATTAAGAACTACCCGTTTTTTTGATGAATACCTTGCATTATATAGTAATATAAAATATATTTATACCAAGAGGTGGATAATTTGGAAATTAATAAAGAAGTCTTAAAAGGGCATATAGACACTCTCATCCTTTCTCTTTTACATAAGAGGGATATGTACGGCTATGAATTAGCCAAAATTGTTCGAGAAAAGAGTGATGACCAATTTGAATTAAAAGAGGGTACGCTTTATCTGTCTTTAAAGAGATTAGAAAAGAATGAATGGATTTCTTCTTACTGGGGGGATGAGAAAGGACCAGGAGGAAGAAGAAAATATTACAAACTTACATCAATGGGTGAAGAAGGATTTAAAGAAAAGCGTTTGGAATGGGAATTTGTAAGAGATGTGATTGATTCGTTTTTGGATTGGGGGAGAAAAAATGAAAGAAATTGAAGCATTTGTTGATTCGGTTTATCAAAATGTTGGCGGAAATAAAAAAGAAATACAAGAATTAAAAGATGAAATGAAAGGTCATTTATTAGAGGCTGTTCACGAGTTGAAATTAGAAGGAAAGTCTGAACAAGAAGCAATTGAAATTTCCATTGAACGTTTCGGCGGAGAAAAAGAAATGCGTTCTATTGTTGGTCAGTTGTTTAAAGCACAAAGAACATTTGCAAAATGGGTACTTTATACAGCATTAACATTCCTTTTAATTAGTTTTATCGGATATGGTATTCTTATTCCACTTGAAAGGAATCAACAAAATGAGAGTTATCAATTTAGTTCACAAATCCTTGATAGTTTAGGTAATACAATAACCGAGCAAGCTAAAACGGATATTCAAAAAATTGTACAAGAAAATGAAAACATTACAGGAGTAACCATTAGTGCTGTTGAGGTTACCAATTATGGTAATGAGACATTTTATACTACTGTAAGCGAAGAACCAGAATATAGTTTTAGAGAAAAACCAATATTTAACCACTTTATTACTTATCGTGCTGATGGTACAGGTAACGAAAATTGGGATGTCATGGTTGAATCAAAAGGTTATGTAGAAACAGCATATACTGCATTGTTTCTAAGTGTATGTATTTATTGGGTACTGTTTGCAATTTGGGCAATCATTAACGCTTATCATCATAGACGATTGAATGCTGGTTGGGTTATTGCTTTTGCTTTATTAAATGTTGTAGGGTATCTGTTTTTCCGTTTTATTGGAAAGGGGATAAAAAATGAAACAAATTGAAGAATACGTTCATTCGGTTTACCGAAATGTTGATGGAGATAAAGAAGAAATTCAGGAATTAAAAGAGGAAATGCAATCGCATTTATTAGAGGCTGCCCATGAGTTAAAAGAAAAGGGAGTATCAGAAGAAGAAGCGAGCAGAATGGCTATTGAAAACTTTGGAGATAAAAAACACATGATTAAAGGATTATCAGAATTTTTTAGTGTACAAAAGAGATTTGCTCGTTATATCTTATTATTTTCATTGGTTTCACTTGTGCTAGGAGCTATCATTTTTGTAAATACCTCCTTAGAAATATATAATTTCAAGGAAGAAAGAAGCATCATCATGAACGATGTGTTAACCATTGTAGGTGATGATGATGTGATTTCTGACTCCAAAAAAGAGGATATTCAAACTCTTTTCGACGAACATAAGGATCATTTGAATTATCTTGCAATATTTAACACAGAAGAGAACGCTCAATTAAAAGATTGGTTGAAAGAATTTAATATAACACAAAAACCTTCTACCACTTACCCCATTGAATATCAGTATGCAACATTTATGATAGAAGATCCGTATGAAATTTTTAATAAAGAAGGAATTGTTAGCGATGATTATGATTTAGGAACAGTGGCGAGTACAAAGGATAATTGGATTGTTCAATATGAATATAAGGATACCTACCAGAATGTTATTGAAGCAAATAATTCATGGGCATTAGGAGATTACATGGATATTTTTCAGCTGCCGATTTTGTTCTTTGTAGTGTTTGGGGTTCTAATTATTGTTTGGGGATTCTTAAAAAAATATCATAAAACATATTTAAAAGGACTTATAAACTGAATTTCTTAATGAACTAACGGGGGCGTTAGTTCTTTAAGAATTAAACAACTTAAATATCCTTTTTTTTAAAAAATCCTTCAAGATTATTTCAATTTTAAACAACTTTTAAGAGCCTTATTACATGTCAAATGTAGTAAGGCTCTTGTTTATTAGAGGGAAATTAAACAACTTTATTATCACTCTACATCAAGAGAAAAAACCCCTTGTTCAAATTAAATTAAGAAGTTATCCATAACAAAAAAGCGACTATCGCGATTAGATAGTCGTTTTAGGATATATATTCTATAAAAGAAGGTATTCGTAATAGTCCAGTCGATGTATAATTTCTAAACTTCACCTTGCACTTAATCTTGGGATCTAAATAAATGAACTTCTCATTTTCATCAACAACTAAATCTTGATACTGGCTATAGAATTGTTTCCTAGCAACAGGAGTCACAAACTCCATTATTCCTGCTGGCCTTATCCGATTGTTTTCTTCAATCCCTAGAAGCAAACCGAATTTATCTTTTCGTAATCCGGTAATTACTACACTTGTATATTGATAGTTAATTACCTTTAACCAGTCATGTGATCGTTTACCGATCTGGTATTTAGAACTTGCTTTCTTCTGGACGATCCCTTCAAGACCTTGTTGCTTTACTAACTCAAAATAAGCAGGACCATTCCCATATATCCATTTAACCTTACATATTAAATTGGAATCCTCGACTATTTCTTCAAGCAGCTCTTTTCTTTCCTGAGAGGTAAATGAGTTACTTTTTGACCATTATGATATATTACGTCAAACACGCAATATTGTATTGTATGTTCCGATCTATTAGATTGAAATCTTTGTAGCATTGCTTCAAAATTAGGCTTACCTTGTTGGTCAGTCACGATAATTTCACCGTCCAGTATAGTTCCAGATGGGATATCTAATTGGAGCAATTCAGGAAATTTCATTGAGACATTATTTTTTTGGCGAGTAAACAATTTTATCTGATTATCAAACTTAGAGAGAATTAAACGAATTCCATCAAGCTTCAATTCTGTTATAAAGCCTTGATCTTCGAATGGTTGCTCTTTACTTTGCAATAGCATTGGAGAAATAAACAATGTTACCACCTCTTAGATAATTGTAGCACTAAAAACTCTAAATTCTCTGAGGTAGATAATGTAAAATAATAATGCTTGTCTATAGAAATATAGGTATTAGTCTATAGAGTAAAATTGACACTCTTGACATATGTTATAATATGGTATGAATATTCTTATCTGAAAAAAATTTCCACTGTATAGTTAAGTTAATTTATATAATTATTTATTGGGGGGGGATATGTATGGTATCTAGCTTATTTATTTTAATTGTAGTTGGCATTATTGGATTTACAGTTTACAAAATGATATTCAAAAAGAAAACGCCTTCTAACATGTATACACCTTACGATGACGTGGTTATGGGAAAAAAAGATGATATTAAAAAAGTTCAACCTCCACAAGATACAAAACACAATATCGAATATGAAGAAAAAAGCGATAAAGACAAGACCGTTTAACGGTCTTGTCTTTTATGTTTCTTAATTAGAAATGTAGGTTGATTAAATAAAACAGGGTGGTTTCCAAAATAATCCTTATTTATTACAAATATTATGATAAAAAGTAATTTATTACTAAGGAGGTAATTGGAAAATGAATAAGCCGTTTGGTAGAATGCTATCTGCTTTTCTTGTTTTTATGGTTTTAGTCACAGGTACGGTTTTTGTAGAGGGTATTAAGGTGGAAGCCGCATCTTATAAGAGTATTAATCTTGAAGGATGGAAAAAGTATCTTAGAGGTGGTCAATATGCTGGTGGTTTTACTATGAAGGCTGCTTACCAAGAAGAATATTCCTCTCTTTCTTCTACGAAATGGAAGCTTTCAGACAGACAAACTACTATAAGAGTTTCCGACGGTACATTATCAGTTAAATTTGGGGCATATACAAAGTTATATGATAACGGGGCTCAAAAACATCACAGTACATTATCTAGCTCTTGTGACTACATAGGCATTGGTGGACAATCAGCAACTTGTAAAAGAAATGCTACTGATTACACTTTGACAAAGAATAAATCTAGAACAGATCATACGTCAAATGTAACATTAGGATCTAACTACTTCCCATCAGTACATTATTTGAAGAAATCCTATAGTTATTAATTGGTTATTTTAAATACGGAGGTGCATTATGAAATCCATTAGAAATTTAATAATTGTTGCAATTACTGTAACTATAATCGGTACTAGTATTTTTCTTGTTAACTCTAATTCAACGAGGGCTACTGATGAAAGTGCTGTTTTTGAGGATCTAGGAAGATATATAAAGAGTCTAAAAGAAGATGAAAAAGAGAAAAGGAATCTTACTAATGAGATTCTAGATAAAAATCAATATTTAATTTTAATAAAATTCTATCAAAACAATGAACCCACAATGACTACTGACGAAGCTAAAGAAATTGCATTGGCACAAATAATTGAGGAAACTGCCATAAAAGAGAAAGCAAAAGAATTAAGCATATTTCCTTCACAAGAGGAAGTAACAGCAAGAGTACAAGAAGAAAGGTTTAAATTCGAAAATGCAAATGATGAAGACCCAGATAATAAACAAGTTCAGGAAATGCTTAATAGTTTAATGGAGGGACTTGGGATGAACGCTGATGAATACTGGGGTTCTTATGTTCCTACAGGTTATGAATTTACAATTAGTCAAGAAAAGTTATATGAAGAGGTAACTAAGGAAATTACAGAGGTAGATCAAAAAAATGAAAAATGGAACACAGAAAAGGAAAACTATATTGGGAAATTTAAAGAAGTATACAAAGATGAAATTTCAGAACTCAAAAATAATTGATTAACTGATGCCCATTATTGGTGTGGATTTGAAAGAAAGTTGTACTGTTAATAAAAAGTCGTACCGTTTTGAAAAGAGTTTAACCGTCTATAAAAAAGATGAACCGAAATGATTTAATTTCGGTTTTTCTTAATGAACTAAAGGGGCAGGTTAGCATTCCTGTAGTTCGTTATTTTTCAGCTTTGAAAAAAATAGGGCTCCTCAGTAAGATATGAGTAAGACACCACTCAAACTCAAAACCTTAGGAGGAACCCTAATATGAAG
>NZ_JBFTMS010000054.1:0-24943 GCF_056397085.1 Peribacillus sp. 05N428
GTTCGGGGCGAGAGCAATTTGGAACTCCTTTTGCCGGAAAATTGATGGAACCGCAAGACTGAAGACGAATTGGAAGAAGAGCCAGTTGCCCTACAATATTTCTAAAAAAAGTTCCAGTGATTGGAGTGTAAGGTACGAGACTCCTGCGGGCGAAGAGCGTGATTATTTTTTAATATAATGAAGCATAGCAAGTTGACCTAATTTTTGTACTTTGGTTAATTTGAAATTTACAGTAATATCATCTCCGATATAAAGGGAGATTCCTTTCCCTAAAATAGTAGGTGCAATGGCTAGTTGGAATTCATCAATCAAATTTTCTTTGAAAAATTCACGAGCTAAGTTTCCTCCGCCAATTAACCATATATCTTTACCAGGCTTTTGTTTTATATTTTTGATGAAGGTTTTGACATCTTCATCAATAAATGAGGCATATTCATCTGATCCACTAACAGATTTAGAAAATACATAATTTTTATAATCACTATAAGGATAGTTCATATCAAATCCACGAATGACATCATAAGTTCCTTTTCCCATAACAACAGTGTCAATTCTTTCGAGGAGTGAATTGTAGCCAGAATCTCCTTCTACTTCTGTTGATTCTAACCACTCTAATGTACCATCATCATTTGCAATATAGCCATCAATCGAAGTACCAATGTATAAAATAATGTTACGCTGTTTTTTAATCAACTTACAGATCCCCCTCTGAACATAAACTTGATATTTCTTCATATAAACCATCTTGTAATCCCATTGATACTTCCTCCAGGGAAGATACTCACTTAATTTGATTCTCCTTCTTTCACTAACCTGTGGCGTTAGTTGAAGAAGAACAAGGAATTCCCATTGATTAAAACAATGAACTTTTTTATGAAAAATCGGGAAAGGGCTTCGGGTTGAGACCATTCCGAAACTTTGGTGACAAAAAGCTGACATCATTTTGATGACAGCTTTTTAAATGGTACTCAGCCATGGTCCTTGACCTTTTTCCCTTTCTTCAAATGATACACGATTGTAGTGCCGAAAATCAGTAAAATAAAGGCAAAAAAGATCGCAGGCGGGATTTCGATCCCAGCAACTGCCATTAACATTTTTATAGCAATGAATCCGATAAGCACATAAGCGGCAGTTTCCAATTCCGGAACCTTATCTATCAATTTTAGAAATACTCCGGCCACTCCCCGCATCATCAAGACACCAATCATTCCGCCTGTCAAAAGGACCCAGACTTTTTCACTCACCCCGAAAGCGGCCAAGACACTATCGACTGAAAACGCTATATCCATCAATTCCACTGCCGCAACCGTTCCCCAAAAAGCACCAAATATACGGATCAGTATGCTGTTTTTACTCATTCCCTGGATATCTTCGTCGATCCCAGCTTGTTTTTTTCTTTTATCCCTAAAGTATTTAAACGAGAGCCAACCAAGGTAGGCGGCTCCAATCACCTTCACCCACCAAAGCTTTATGAGGAAAACACCGATTCCAATCGCTATAAATCTAAAAGCATAAGCACCTAACAAACCGTAAAATAATGCTTTTTTCCGTTGTTTTTCCGGAAGGTGCCTCACCATTACAGCTAATACCAGTGCGTTATCCGCTGATAGCAATCCTTCCATTAAGACGAGCGTCCCGATCAACCCCCAGCTCACAGGGTCGGATAAAACCTCCACCCACATATGCCAGTCAAAAAATTGAGCATACGTTTGCACGATGTTATTTAACAACTCTAACATGATAAAGACTCCTCTGTTCCTATAACAGCAAAATTAGAAAACCTTTTAAAATAACATTGTTCCCAGTTATGATAAAAACTTTACTTTAAGTTTAAACACAAAATAAATACGTTGCAGGACAACGTATCATTCGATGCTTATTATAGTTTCATTTAATCATACTCTTCCACTTAAATAAAATCAACGAAACCAACCACTATGAGAGCTTTTGTTTACTCGTCCACTCTGGAGGCGTATTTTTATCCCAATATATTTTCCCTATATTATAATGGGTGGCAAATGAATCATGATAGGTATGATAGTGAAAATCGAACCAATGTCCCTCCAGTGGTGGATTTTCCTGCCTGACATGGAATCTGATGATATCCTTGCCGCTGTTTGAATCATAAATATGGAATATTTTCTCGGCCCTGCCGGCACTCGGCTGCTCAGTGATGGTCAATTGCTGTAATTTTTCATCTGGAAATTGTGCAGCCATTTCTGTAATGGCTTCTTCCATTTTTGGTAATATGACCATTTTGAATTCATCGCCAATTTTTGGATTGATCTTATCGCCAAATTTCATAAATGCGTTTTCCTCTGCCTTATTCAGGATGTCCGATAAAAACTCCTCCCGGTTGAATTCCTCTTCAGGTTCAGTCGAATCCTGCGAAGGAAGATAAGCTAATCCCTCTTCCTCCACTAAGCCTTTTTTAGTATCCTTTAACGAATCGGCTTCCGCTAACCACGCCAGATCTGAAGGAGTAACAAGACCAAACGTCAAAACGGATACTAAAATGACGAGACTTTTCCTGAACCATACCGCTGCTTTCAACACACTCCCCCTCCTTTTTTGTATTGTCTTTATATTTAGTATACTTTTATTTTTTGGTAATTACGAATATATAGTTACCCATGTTTTAAAAATCAAAAAAAAGGATAAATACCTATATAACGTTTATGAACTCGAACTTTTTAATAAATTATCAATAAATTTACATTTAAATGAAGGATTTTGACGATTTTTGGAGAAATTAATTAGATTCAAGTCTTTTTAAGGAGGGGTCTTATATGGCTTCGACTGCCATGGTGGCTTTATGTCTTGTAACATTAGCATTTTTCGTATATTTATCATTTGCTGATTAAGAATAAATGAATACCTACGAAAAATCTCCTTGTCATTTTTCTACAATGACAAGGTTTTCTTTTCACTCAAACATAAGTTTACCTTTTTGGCAGATAAAAGGACTGAATAATGGAGGAATCATTTTGGAAAACAACAATGAAAAGATAAAAGATAAGGATTACAAAAGGGAAACTGCGAAAGGGAGCGCCGGAATGGTCGTTACAGCTCATCCTGTTGCAACTTCCATAGGGGAAAAAATATTACGTGAAGGTGGAAATGCTGTCGATGCGGCCGTCGCCATCCAATTTGCCCTAAATGTTGTTGAACCAATGATGACTGGTATCGGCGGAAGTGGTTTTCTTATGGTATATAATGCAAAAGATAAGGAAACGAAAATATACGACGGCCATGTAAGGGCACCTAAAGCCGCACATCGAGACATGTTTCTTGATGAAAAAGGGGAAGTCATCCCTTTTAAAGAGAGATCTATCAAAGCAACATCGGTTGGCATTCCTGGAATACTGAAAGCTATGGATGAAGCACTCGCCGAAAATGGCAGCAAGCCATTGGCTGAACTTATCGAGCCTTCCATTGAATTTGCTGAAAAAGGAGTTCCAGTCAATTGGGTTCTATGCGATGCTCTTAAAAACTTTGAATATCGATTGGGCGATGAAGCGCGTAAGTTCTTCATACCAAACGGAAAACCCTATCAGGATGGCGATTTGCTGATTAAAGAAAAATTGGCGAATACCTATCGGATATTACAACGTGAAGGAATTTCCGCTTTTTATGAAGGTGAAATCGGGGAGGGCATCATTTCCTGCATACAAGAACTTGGAGGGTTCATGGAGCTTTCTGATCTAAAGGACTATAAAGCTACTATCGATGTACCAATGTATGGGACTTATAAGGATTATTTAATTGCTTCATCAAATGCGCCAAGTGCCGGCGGATTCACGGTCATTCAAATCCTGAAAATTTTGGAAAGCTTCCAAATCGAACAATATGACGCCCGTTCTTGGGAAAAATATTATTTAATCGCAGAAGCGATGCGTCTGGCATTTACAGATAAAAAAGCATTTCTCGCTGATCCCGAATTTGCCGAATTGCCATTGGCGGGTCTCATGCATGATGAGTATATAGCTAAACGCCGCTCATTCATTAATTTCAAGTCAAGAAATAATGCCATTGACTTCGGAAACCCTTGGATTTATGATTCCGTGCAACAAAGGGAAGTCATTCCGCAACCTAATGAAGAAGAGATCAGTGAAACGACGCACTTCACTGTCCGTGACAGATGGGGTAATATCGCAGCATGCACTTCTACAGTGGAACATCCATTCGGATCAGGCATCATGGTTTCCGACTATGGTTTCATGCTGAATAACGAACTGACTGATTTTGATTCCATTCCTGGCGGCATGAATGAAGTGCAGCCCAATAAACGCCCAGTCAGCTGTAAAAGCCCGACCATCATCTTTAAAGACGGCGAGCCGATCTTGACGTTAGGGTCACCAGGAGGACCAACCATCATCAGTTCAGTCGTACAAACGATCATTAATGTACTCGATTTAAAAATGGATTTGAAAGCAGCCATCGAAGAACCTAGAATTTTCACTCCGATGGGGCCTCATATTGAATGGGAGCCTGGAATGGATATGACTAGCAAAGGCCACTTGGAAGCAATGGGCTTCGCCTTTAATGAAGTTCCCCACTCAATAGGGAATGTCCAAGCGATTCAAATCAACCCTGATGGCTCGAACTATGGTGCAGCCGATTCAAGCCGGGAAGGCTGTGCCATGGGTCTGGACGAAACAGATTATAAATCGTGATCACTGGATGGAAATGAAGCCAAAATGGAATTTGGATGTTTTTCTTTTTAGTACCTCAAATCCAAATTCCTCAAAGCGGGAGCTGCGGTAATGGTCTTTCAACACGACTCTATTGCGCGCAACCCGCTTGGCTTCTTTCATTATTTCAACCGATAGATCCTTACCATCCGCAAAATGAGTCAGTCCCCTGATACCATTCGATTCCTGAATCGTTTCTTCAAACATGGGATCGAAATATACGACATCAAAATGATTATCCGGCAATGTTTTCAATATTTCGTAATGGTCACCCTGCCTGACCTCTATTCTTCTCATCGCAGAAATCATTTTTTCTTCTGCATCCTCCCATGTTTTCATTCCACGGTCCACGAGCAAGGCCAAATATTGATTTCCTTCCAATCCGACAACCCGTCCATGTTCACCCACCGCGAAACTTGCGACAATCGCATCAGAGCCCAATCCCAAGGTACAATCAAGCACAGCGTTCCCTTCATTTATATCTCCGGCAATGAGAAATGGATCACTCTCTCCGCGCATTATTCTTTTTATACGGATCATCGCCAGGTTCGGATGAAAAAAGAATGGTTCTTTTTCCTGGTATCGAAATAACTCCATCCGCTTTTTACCAAAAACAAGGCAATCATCTTCATTATGTTCCGCTTGGATATCTCTCACCGATCGTTTTCTTCTTGCTATAAAGGGGATTTGCAATTCTTCAGCTAACCTTTTGGCTAATATCATCGTTTCTTTATCGGCTCTTCCTACTGTTGTGACAAACATGAATCCTACCCCTTCATACTCTCTTAAAATTTGAAAAGAATGCCCTGTTTCCAGGACATTCCGCTTCATCACTTATTTACTTACTGAACGCTGCCAATAAATTTTCCATGATGGCTTCCATTGGCTGTCCTTCTATATCATGGCGAGGAATGAAATGTACAACCTCTTTGCCCTTTAAAAGAGCCATGGATGGTGAAGAAGGTTCTATTCCATCGAAGTATTCGCGCATTTTAGCTGTCGCTTCCTTATCTTGGCCTGCGAATACAGTTACCAAATGATCTGGCTTATTGTCCGCTTGGAGTACGGCTTGAGTAGCAGCTGGACGGGCTAACCCGGCAGCACAGCCGCAAACTGAATTCACGACCACAAGTGTCGTACCTTCCACCGATTCCATAAAGTTTTCAACCGCTTCAGCGGATTCCAACTCATCAAAACCTGCCTGCACCAGTTCCGCACGCATTGGTTTCACCATTTGTTTCATATATTCATCATATGCCATCGACATAAAAAAACCTCCTTGGTTACAATTCTTCAATTAGTATAATGATACTATATTCTTCAGTGCATATGCAAAAATGACGCTTAAAGCTTTGTAAAATTTCATTTTTCTTCACAAAGAAACATGGTGACAGAATCCAGTTTCCTTCTGCCACCATGTTTTAGTCTTCCCTTTAAACTTAAACTTTCATCACTCCGCCTGAGCTGGCATTCGTCACAAGTTTGGAATACCGTGCTAAATAGCCTGTCCTGACCTTTGACTCGAAGCCTTTCCAATTGGCTTTGCGTTTTTCGAATTCTTCATCGGAAATTTCCAATTGGATTTTACGATTATTCAAATCCAATTCGATGATATCTCCATCTTCAACAAAGGCAATCGGGCCTCCCTCAGCTGCTTCGGGGGATATATGACCAATGCTGATGCCTCGGGATGCTCCTGAAAAGCGGCCATCAGTGATCAAACCGACTTTCGCTCCAAGTCCCCTCCCGACGATTTGGGAAGTGGGTGCCAACATTTCCGGCATTCCCGGCCCACCTTTAGGCCCTTCGTAACGAATGACCACTACATCCCCTTCTTTAACCTTTCCGGTAATGATTCCGGAAAGTGCATCTTCCTGGGAATCGAAACAAATGGCTGGACCCCTGTGATAGCCACCAACTGATGCGTCAACGGCGCCCACTTTTACGATGGAGCCTTGAGGAGCAAGGTTACCGAACAATACCGCAAGCCCGCCACGCTCAGAATGCGGATTATCCAATGGATGGATTACATCCTTGTCCAATATTTCACAACCGGCAACATTTTCGCGGAGCGTCTTACCTGAGACAGAAAGGCAATCTCCATTAAACGCACCTGGTTTTTTGAGTAACTCATTAATGACGGCACTTACACCACCGGCATTATGTACATCTTCAATATGGTAATCGGATGCCGGTGCAATTTTCGCTAGATGCGGTACGCGGTTAGCTATTTCATTTATGCGTTCCATCGGATATTCAAAACCTGCTTCATGTGCCAATGCAAGCGTATGAAGCACGGTGTTCGTCGAACCGCCCATCGCCATATCCAAGGCAAATGCGTTATCAATTGCATCAATCGTCACGATATCACGAGGCTTGATATCCTGTTTGATTATCTCCATCAACTGTTTAGCGGATTTCTTAACGAATTCCTTACGTTCTTCGGCTACCGCCAAAATCGTACCATTTCCCGGTAGCGCAAGTCCCAATCCTTCAGCCAGGCAGTTCATGGAGTTTGCTGTGAACATTCCTGAACAAGAACCGCAAGTAGGGCATGCAACTTGCTCGATCTCCTGCAAATCCTCTTCATTGATATTACCTGCTTGATAAGCACCCACCCCTTCAAAAACGGATGTTAATGAAAGAGATTTACCATTTTTATCTTTACCTGCTTTCATGGGTCCGCCGCTTACGAATATTGTAGGAATATTGACACGAAGTGCTCCCATCATCATTCCCGGCGTTATCTTGTCACAGTTTGGAATGCACACCATACCGTCAAACCAATGTGCCGATACAACAGTTTCCACGGAATCTGCGATGATTTCACGGCTTGGCAAGGAATAGCGCATACCAATATGACCCATTGCAATTCCATCGTCTACCCCGATCGTATTAAATTCGAAAGGAACACCGCCCGCTTCGCGAATCGCTTCCTTCACTATTTTTCCGAATTCCTGAAGGTGTACATGACCTGGAACGATATCGATGTATGAATTACAAACCGCGATGAACGGTTTACCGAAATCTTCTTCTTTAACCCCTGCTGCCCGCAACAGACTTCTATGTGGAGCTCGATCGACCCCTTTTGTAATCATGTCACTTCTCATATTTGATGTAGACATTTGTTGTACCCCCAATTTCCGCTAAATGTTTAATGATTCAGAATAATATAATTTTTAGTATACTCTAAAAATTCTAACATATTTATAGACAAATGCAACCATTCTTCACTAAATATCTACAAAAATCATTTTACTAAAATAATAGAGTTCCAATTTATAGATTCGATCTCAGGTGAACCCCTTTCAAACGATTGGAAATGATCCTAAAAAAATAAAAAGGCATGCGGATTATATCAGCCGCATGCCTTTTTCCTGGGTCATTTCAAATCACTTGTCATTCGCTTGTCTTGATTCTGTCATTTGCTTCCAAACCGAACCTTTTGCTTCTTCGCCATTTTCTATACGGTCTATGGCCATCTTGACCTGCAGGGCCACTTCGAATTCAGGATCCTGTTCCGCTTGTTTAAGATAAGGGAGGGTCGTTTCATTACCCACTTCGTATAAAAACATCGCGGCCCGCCATCTAACCAATTTATTTTTATCCGAAAGTGATTGAGACATTTCTCCCATCGCTTCTTCAAAGCCAAGATCTGATAAACAATCACCAGCCGTACGTCTTACGGCCGCGCTTTTATCTTTCAAGGCTTTATACAAGCTCGGAAGCACTTTTCTATCTTCAATCATACCCAAGTATACTACCGCGAGCCTTCGAATGGAGACTTTACTGTCGGAGAGTGCCATATCCAATACTGGAATATCATCAACCGTAGGATCTTCCATTTGTTCTAAAGCCTGATAACGCTTTTCCCAGCTTTCATCATTCAGCATTTCTGCAGTCAGTTTAATTTTTGGACGTTTCAAAATGGCTTCCTTCGTATCCACCATTTCTTTTGCGGCTGCAACTAGCCGATTAATTCGATCTTCCGGATAAGCTGCGATCAGTTCATCCGATACTTCCTTCACGATATCTTCCATATCACCATATCTTACGCCATAATCCTTCCATTTTCGAAGCAGGACTACATTATCATCTTCTTTTTGGGCAGCGGCAATGCCCTTTATGAAATATTCCGGTAAGGCAAAACGTTTTTCGTGTTGACTATCACTTGCTTTAATTTGCATCGGAATGCCCTTGAATTGTTGAATGGCAACAGTTACTTCACCGTAATGTTCATTTAATGCCGCTTTTTGATTTTGTTCCTCGGTTTTTTCACCAAAGACCTGACGGATTTGGACCAAGATATCTTTCCAATCATATTTCGCGTTTCGCTCAACGGCTAAGAAGTCCGCAACATGATATACCCCTTTCACTCCCTCGATCGTAAATAAATCCCTTATCAGCTTGGGTGCTTGGTCAGCTTGATCCTTCTTATAATTATTGCTTTTACCAGCTAATAGCTCTTCTGTTAAATTGATTTTCATTGTATTCGGACTAGGTGTAGGTTCTATCGACTTAATTTTCAATGCATTTCTCTCCTTTTACAAGACGTTTCCATGTACTAGATATTATCACATCGTCATCAGATTCTCATGCAATTGAGATTGGCAAAAAAAAAGACTGATCCAAGTTTACTTCCTTGGACCAGTCACCACGCTCATTCTTCTTCCAATTTTTCCGCTAAATACGCCCATCTTTCCATCAAATGGTCTAATTTATCCGTTAGTTCCTTTTCTTCTTCAAGAAGCAGGCGGACTTTTTCAAAATCGCTTCCCGCTGCTGACATTTCTGATGTAATGTCTTTCAATCGCTGCTCGGCCCGCTCCATGTTCCCTTCTATCTCTTCCCATTCCTTACTTTCCGCATAGGTTAGTTTTTTCTTTTTCTTTTCGGTCCGGTTCATCTGTGGCTCTGGTGCTTTTACTGGCACAGCCTCTTCCGTCTTGTCTTCCAAGAACTCTGAATATGAGCCGTAATAGAAGTCAATGTCACCTTTATTCTTGAAAACAAGAAGCTGGTGGCACGTTTTATCCAAGAAATACCTATCATGTGATACAGTAATGACTACCCCTGAAAATGTTTCTAAATAATCCTCAAGAACGGTCAAGGTCTGCGTGTCCAAATCATTCGTCGGTTCATCCAAAAGCAGGACATTAGGTGCCGACATCAATATGTTAAGGAGATATAATCGCCTTTTCTCCCCACCGGACAGCTTACGAATTGGCGTCCCATGCGATCCCATTGGAAATAAGAACCTTTCAAGCATCTGCGCAGCCGATATGAAACTACCATCTTTAAGTGCGATTGAATCCGCCGTTTCCCGAATATACTCTATCATGCGCAAATTCTCATCCATATCGACGCTTTCTTGCGTATAGTATCCTATTTTCACGGTTTGCCCTTTTTCCAGGTTTCCTTCATCTATGGATTCCCTACCTGCCAGGATATTCAACAAGGTTGACTTTCCGCTGCCATTATTACCGACGATCCCAATTCGATCACCTGGTTTGAAGAGGAAGGAAAAATGGTTGATGATGGTTCGATCACCGAAGGATTTAGATACATCCTGCATCTCAAGTACTTTTTTCCCAAGACGGGCACCGCTTAATTCCATTTCCAGGCTCTCGGTTTTCTGCTTATCCTTTACACCTGATTCCAATGTTTCGAAGCGTTGGATCCTGGCCTTTTGTTTCGTTGTCCGGGCCTTTGCACCTTTACGGATCCAGGCCAGTTCTTTTTTGAATAGACTTTCCTTTTTCGTTCTTTCAGCCGATTCATTCTCTTCACGAATGGCCTTTGATTCTAAATAATCCGCATAGTTTCCTTTGTATTCGAAAAGCTGGGTCTGGGCAATTTCCCAAATCTTATTGGAAACACGATCAAGGAAATATCGATCATGGGTTACAAATAAAACGGATTTTTGATATTTACCTAAATATTCTTCAAGCCAAGTGATGCTTTCAAAATCGAGATGGTTCGTAGGCTCATCCAAAATCAATAAATCAGGGGTCTCAATCAAGGTTTTTGCAAGGGCCGCACGTTTTTTTTGGCCGCCTGACAGTTCCCCCAGTCTCCTTGAATGATCAGGAAGACCAAGCTTGGTCAGTATCGTTCTGGCATTGGCACTTGTATCCCAGGCGCCTAGCGTGTCCATATCCTGCTGCTGTTTTAACAAACGGTCCTGTATTGCGCTATTCTGCGGGTCTACTTGAAGTTGAATGAGCGTCTTTTCATACTCTTTAATCAACGAAAATACAGGAGTTGAACTTTCATACATATATTCCATGATCGTCAATTTCTCATCAAAATGCGGATCTTGGGACAGATAGGAAATCGTATAATCATTCGGATGATCCTTCGTTCCTAAATCACTGTCTTCCAGCCCTGCGATGATATTCAATAATGTCGATTTACCGGTACCGTTTATCCCAACGATCCCGATTTTTTCCCCTTCGGTAATGGAAAAAGAGACATCTTTAAAAAGCAGCTTTTCCCCTTGGGTTTTCATTACATGTTCCATGCTAAAAACTTTCATAATCGTACATCCCATTCCTTATTAAATTCCTCTAAAAATCCTACCATATATTCATGCCTTTCACTAGCAATCTTCTTGGCTGTACAAGTATTAAGCATATCTTGCAAGCGCAATAATTTTTCATGAAAGTGATGAATGGAAGAGCTTTTGCCATTCCTGTATTCCTTCTTGGTCATGTTTTCCCTAATGGGCAATGAAGGATCATACATAAGCTGTCCCTTCTTTCCGCCAAATGCAAATGTCCTGGCTATGCCTATGGCACCAATAGCATCCAAGCGGTCCGCATCCTGAACAATTTCAGCCTCTATCGAAGGTAGCCTCAACTGCCTTGCACTAAATGAAATTGTATTGATGATCTGTTTAATGGCATCAACACTATCAATATCCAACTTTATTTCATCAAACCAAGCATCAAGCTTTTTCCAGCCCCCATCGGCTTCCTGGTTTAGTTTATCATCAGGGATATCATGAAGCAGAGCCGCCATTTCAATGATGAACTCATTTCCTTCTCGTTCTTCTTTTGCAATATGTAAAGCCAGCTTACGAACACGATCGATATGGAACCAATCATGGCCGCTGGCATCAGAATTCAATTGGTCATATACATACTTCTCCGTTAACTCAATCATCGTTTCTTTCATTTCACCACTCCATGTCCTTTCTATTTTACCATGGTTCTCAATAATGGTGTGCTTTAATCTTCATTGAACCAACTGAGCCCAATCGTCTGTTCACCGGTATGCACCCCGATGGCGCTCCCCAGTGGGGATACATGGGTCAACACATGAGGGAATTCTTCGGAAATCCTCTTTTTCCATTTTTGTGCCTGCTCCGACACTCCACCATATAATATGGTGCATTCTTTTACTTTTCCCGCTTCGACTGATCTGTGAAAATCAGTGAAGATCTGTTTTTCCGCTTTTTTAAGGTTCCGAGGTTTAGATTTAGTATGGAGCACACCATTTTCGATTGAAATGATGGGTTTAAAGCTCAATAGGCTTCCTAGAATATACTGTGCGTTTGTTAACCTGCCGCTGCGATGCAGCTGATCTAAAGAGCCTATCATTACATAGGTCTCATGGTTATCCGCATACATTCTCGTTTTGACGAATGCTTCATTGATGGAATGGCCATTCTCAATATAATGCATGAGCCGTTTCAAGATTAATAGCATTGGAAAGGAAATAAGTAAAGTATCAAAAACGTCAACAGGGATCGTAACCATTTGTGCAGCTTGCCTGCTCGCAGAAACCGTCCCGCTCAATTCACTGGAAAGATGTACGGCTATGATTCGATCATAGCGTTTTTCAAGCTCCTTATATAATTCCTGGAATCGGCCGACCGAGGGCTGTGACGTGGTGGCTGTGATTTTTCCCTCACCCATTCGCCGGTATAATTCCTCAGGTAATAGGTCGACGCCATCTTCATATTCCTTCCCATCGATGATGACGACCATCGGAACGACGTATACATGTTCATTCAATGATAATTCTTCATCTAAAGTTCCCGTACTATCTGTTACCCATGCAATTCGTTCCATGGTTTCCCCCCTCATTTGTGTCTTCTATTATATTCAATATCCCAACCATCTGTCCCCTTTTAAAAACGGATGCATGCAATAAATATCTTCCCTCAAAAAAAGAGCCCAACTGAAACTTTCCGTTGGACTCGATTTCATACTTCATATTAATTTTTTTATATCTTCTTCCATTTCCAGAGGTTTTGTTTTAGGTGCAAACCGGCTGACGATATTTCCATTACGATCAATCAAGAACTTTGTAAAATTCCATTTTATCGATTTGGACCCCATCACTCCAGGAGCATTTTCAGTCAGATAGCTGAATAAGGGGTGGGCTTCCTTTCCTTTGACATTCACTTTTGCGAACATCGGGAATGTTACACCATGATTCAATTTGCAGTATGAATCGATTTCCAGATCATCACCAGGCTCCTGATTCAAAAACTGATTACACGGAAAACCAAGCACGACTACCCCATCCTCTTTATATTGCACATACAGACTTTGCAAATCATCATACTGTGGCGAAAAACCGCATTTGCTTGCGGTATTCACTATAATCATCACTTTCCCTTTATATTCCTCAAGCGAGATGGTTTCGCCATTGATTTTATTGACTTCAAATTCGTAAATGGACATGTATGATCTCTCCCTTTAGTATGATGATTCATTTTACCGTATTTAAAGGTAGGTTTACCAACTTTAATCCTTTTCCTATCATCCCGGAATCTTCACTGCTTGTATGGATTGAATCAAATACTCTAGCATGTCTTCCAAATCATCCATTTGCTCTTCTCTTACAAGCCTTCCAAATGAAATTTTATATAGAGAAGAAGTAATGGTTTGCTTTTTTTTACTGACCGTTTCACTGGTCGTCACTGAAATGATTCTCTGATCTCCCCAAATTTTTTCCAGATCATTCAACAATTGTTCAGCATTCACTTCATCAAGCTTTTTAGGAAAAGAAATGAATATATTGACCGTGCAGCCTGAATGCGTATCATCAATAGCTGCATCGAGTAACTCCGAACTTAGGTTATGTAGGGAAGCGTGTAGCTCAATGGCACCGCTAATCGAAATGGGCGCGATTGGGTTTTTCAATTCCATCTCGATCTTATATGATCTGGACATGGTTGAGAGATTCACTATATCATCTCGGTTTATGACCAATATATCCCCAATGAAGTCACGATCGTAAACCGCTCCTTCCAATACCACTTTCATGTTTTCAAATGCTGTAGGATCAAACAATCTCCAAACACCTCTCCAACTTCATAGTTAATGTTTTCCGATCTTCCCATTTTACCATTCCCAGGCCATTTCCTTCGGGATTTACAAGAAATTATTAAAATAGCTTTTCTATTCAATAATTTTCTATATAATTAAAATATTATGATTTTTGAAGAAGGAGGCTAATCATGCCAATCAGAATTCCGGAACAACTGCCAGCAAGGGAAATTTTAGAACAGGAAAATATCTTCGTAATGGATGAGGAAAGAGCTACCAATCAGGAAATCCGTCCATTGAATATATTAATTTTAAACCTAATGCCAGAGAAAGAAAAAACGGAGGCCCAGTTACTGCGCTTTCTTGGCAATACCCCCATTCAAGTAAATATATCATTCCTGCGCTTAAGCACACATGAATCAAAGAACACAAGTAAATTTCATTTAGATCAATTTTACAAATCATTCAATGATATTCGCACGAAGAAATATGACGGCTTGATCATTACAGGCGCTCCAGTGGAAAAGCTGGAATTTTCAGACGTTAATTATTGGGAAGAACTCCAGAGCATCATGAACTGGTCAAGTGAAAATGTCACATCCACCCTACATATCTGTTGGGGGGCACAAGCTGCCCTGTACCATCATTATGGAATAGGCAAATACGAACTTCCAGAGAAATGCTTCGGGGTATACACTCATGAGGTCCTTGAACCGAATGAAAATCTAGTCCGCGGATTCGATGATTATTTTATGGCCCCTCATTCACGCTATACGGATATTGACTATCAAAAATTAGTTAACCATCCTGAATTGAAGGTTCTCGCACAGTCCGATCAAGCTGGTGTATTGATGGCTGCTTCAGTTGATGGAAAAAGAATTATGGTTACCGGCCATTTCGAGTATGATGCCGATACCCTTGGTGAAGAATACAAGCGCGATAGGGAACGCGGGATCAATACGCAACTCCCTGAAAATTACTTTCCTGATAACGATCCGACCAGGATACCTCTTCACCGCTGGAAGAGCCATTGCAGCCTGATGTTCTCGAATTGGCTGAATTATTATGTCTACCAATCAACCCCTTATGAGTGGGATTGAAAGGGTAAGAAAAAAGAAGCTTTCACTTTGAAATGAATCGCTTTTTCATTGCAGACACATCCGATCATCATGGGAAACAACCTGAGTAGCTGACTCAGGTTGTTTGTTTCATGATTCCTTATTACCGAAATATACCTCTTCAAAAGGTTGGACGACCACAAATCCTTGTCCTTCGAATTTCATTTGAACGGATTCGCCGCTTCCCCTTCCAAAAAACGACTTCAATGAAACATCCGTTACGAATTCAGGCTGCAATTCCCCTGACCAAGCTACTGTGGCATTCGGGTCCGTATAAACCGGATTCCCAGGTTCCACCATTAAAGTAAGAGGATCATAATGGGAAGTGAATGCGACCATGCCTCTCCCCTCGAGCCTTACGTTGAACAATCCGCCCGCCAATAACCCTGCAATGCGCCGCATCATTTTTATATCCCATGAAATCCCCGGCTCAAATGCGAGTAAATCATTTCCGTTAACACAGATCGATTCACCATTTAACTGTAAAATGGAAATCTTCTTCCCTTGATCCGCAACGTATAACTTGCCGCTTCCGGTCGCTTTCATCAAGGATGCACCCTCACCGGTTAAGGCTTTTTTAAAGAGTTTACCAAGACCATGCTCCAAAATACCTTCCCGCTCAAATTTAATGTTGCCGCGATAAGAAACCATCGTTCCCATTTTTACCCAAATCTGCTTTTCCAAATTAATCTCCAGAATTCGTTCCGTTTCAAGTTCAAAAAGACCTTGCCCTTTATCCTGCTGTTTCGTCTTTTCAACGAATTGATCGATTTGATACTTCTCCATCACTGCCCTACCTCTTTTTGAAAGAGGAAAAGCCACATGAACGATACAGCTTGCTTTAATTCCTTTGAAAAATGTCCGAGCTTTGTATAGTCCACCCCTCTCTTTGCTACGCCGGTATCAGCCACTGCCTTCCATCCCGTTTCTAAAGCCATTTTTTCAAATTCCCACGGCTGCATGGTATTCATGATGACTTTATCTCCTAATAACCGGTGGAAGCTGAATTTTTTTCGTGGCTCAGCTGTTGGACCAAGTATTCCAAAACAGACATAACCTCCAGGTTTTATTACCCGTTGAATTTCCTTCATCACCGTTAAGGGTTCACCCGTATATTCCAAAGAATTAATGACCATTGCCGCATCCATTTCTTCATCTTCGAAGGGAAGGTTATAAAAATCCCCTTGCAGGAAAGAAAGTCCTGGTTGTTGGGTTTTCCCCTTTGCAAATTCAATCATCACATTGGATAAATCAACTCCAGTTACTTTAAATCCCGCTTCGGCCAATTTCAAGGAACCAACTCCATCTCCACAGCCTATGTCAGCCACTCTCACTCCCGAAGGTACATATTCAGAAAAGAAGGGAATGATGTTTTTACGACTCCCCGTTTCCCACATTTCTTGCGAATTCTTCACCCACATAGGTGCAAAAACATCCCATTCCTTTTCCGACTCTTTATGCCATGTATGTATATTCATAAGAAATTCACCTTCCCATATACCCCCTAATTAAATATTTTCCTGAAAAATATTTTCCCGACCGGGGCTTCCCTATAGCTATTCTGCTCTTAATTCAAAAATCCTCCTTTAAAACGTCGACCCCTAGTGATTTTCAAATACATAAAAAAAACTGCCAGCGGCAGCTTATTTTGAATTTTCTTCATTTCTTTTTTGTATCTTTCGTAAATCTTCGACACGGTCAGGAGATTCTTCAAAGAATTCAACCAGGTCTCCAATCCTATCGATGGCATTCCAACTAAGGTGGTGTTCAATCCCCTCTACATCCTGATAAATATTTTCTTCCTTGACCCCAATCAACCTTAGCATCTGTTCTAAAAGTTCATGGCGGTAAACGAGCCTTTTACCAACTTTTTTCCCATTTGCAGTTAAGACGAGACCCCGGTACTTTTCATATATCAAGTATTTTTCCTGATCAAGTTTTTGAACCATTTTTGTAACAGAAGATGGGTGGACGGAAAGATTTTCAGCAATATCGGAAACTCTTGCATATCCTTTTTCTTCAATAAGTAAATAAATTTGTTCTATGTAATCCTCCATGCTCGGTGTAGGCATTCGGAATCCTCCCATTCAAACGCATATCTAAAAATTTTACTATATTAACGGCCCCGAAACAAGAAGTTATAAGTCTCAGGGCGCTTTTAATGAAGTCTTTCCTCAAGTTTGCTTGACGTTTTGTTCTGTCGGGAATGTAAAACTGATCTTCTTTTCAGAGTCGGACCAAGATAAAATGGCATCAAAGGTCTTTTCCCCTTTCTTAAAACCGCTTATCAAATCCGTTTCACCGCTTGCCAACAGCTTTTTTATATTTGCTTGACTAATTTTCTTATTAAGAATTTTTTTTGATATTGTGAAGTTACACTTTGTTTTTTGATAACTTACACATCCATAGAATTCCCCTTTATCGACAATCTTAGAACCGCATAGTTTACAGCTGCCTACAGATGCGGAACTTCTCTTTTTAGAACCGCTCCGTTGAATCGACTCGGTATCCAGCCCTTGAAAATCCCAGCTTTCCGATGATTCCACGGCATCACTGATAATTTTTGCTGACATCTTTTTAACAGCTTCCATAAAGCCTCCAGCTGAAGCCTTCCCTTCACCAATTTCCCTTAATCGCTGTTCCCATTTGGCTGTCATCTCGGGTGAAGCCAGGATTTTCTCCCCGATTGCAGTAATCAGCACTTTCCCTTTATCTGTCGCAAACACCTGGTTTTTTTTCACATTGATGTATTTACGGTCTTTGAGCATGGTAATGATGCCAGCCCGAGTTGCTTCGGTTCCGAGACCCTCGGTTTTCATCAGTACTTTTTCCAACTCTTCATTATCCAGATGCTTTCCGGCAGTTTTCATCAAAGTGATCAGCTGACCCTCTGTATAACGCTTAGGGGGCTGGGTTTTTCCTTCTTTCACCTTTATATTGGCGACCTTTCCAGAATCCCCTTTTGAAACGGACGGCAAAATGATATCATCATCATCCTTGTCATTATTTTGGAAAATCACTTTGCGCCATCCCTCTTGAATCTGCTGCTTGCCTTTAGAAATGAATTCGGCCCGCTTATCGACGAGCGTTTTAATGGTAGTGTAATCGAAAATGGCCTTCTCATAATGGGCCGCAATCAACCTGCGAACAACCAAGTCATATATATTCCGTTCTTCAGCGGAAAGCCGCTTTGGGTCGGTTACCTGCTCCGTCGGAATAATGGCATAGTGATCAGTCACCTTCTTTTCATTTACAAACCGTTTATTATTCATGATGTTCGGTTGTGGCAAAGGAAACAGGGATTCATATTCTGAAAATCCGCTTAGTTTTTGCAAAATATCGGGAAATGTTTCGGCTTCCCCCTCCGTCACATAATTGGAATCTGAACGTGGATAAGAAACGATCCCTTTTTGATATAAACTTTGCACGATATCAAGTGTCTGTTTCGGTGAATATTTATAAATCTTGTTCACTGTCGCTTGCAATGACGATAGATTAAATAACAAAGGCGGCTGAAATTCTTTCCTTTCAGTATCCATTTCCGCTATTTCAGCTTCCTTACCCTTACAAAAGGCGGCAATTTTATCAGCCATTTCTTTTGTCTTGATTCTCGGGTCATTGTTCAGCTGCCATTTACCCTGATATTTCTTACCGTCCATCTTGAAATCTGCGAACACTTCCCAGAACGGTTCAGACTTGAATTGCTCAATTTCCATTTCCCGCTTTACTATCAAAGCAAGAGTCGGTGTCTGAACCCTTCCAGCTGAAAACACATCCGAAACGCCCCTTTGTTTCAACAAAATACTATACGCTCTCGACGCATTCATTCCCACAACCCAGTCCGCGCAAGCTCTCGTATACGCTTCATAATAAAGCGGCCTGGTTTTTTCTTCGCTCTTCAAATTTTGAAATCCCTCATAAATCGCTTTCGGGGTCAAAGAGGAAATCCATAAACGTTTCATCGGTTTATTGATATTGCATAAGTTAACGATGTTGCGTACAATCAATTCCCCTTCACGCCCGGCATCACCTGCATGAATGATTTCATCGACTTCCGCTTTCCTAAGCAAAGTCTTCACAACATTGAATTGCTTTGCCTTTTGTCGGGTCACTTCATATTGAAATTTCTCAGGAATCATCGGCAACGTTTCCATCGACCATTTTTTCCATTTTGAATGATAGGTTTCCGGCGAAACAAGTTGACATAAATGTCCGACGGCCCAAGTTACATAAGCTCCATCGGGGAAAAGTTCATTCGGCATGATTTCTATATAGCCTTGCTGTTTTTTCGTTTTAAATTGAGCCGCTAGCGTTGAACCTTGATCTGGTTTCTCCGCAATGATTAGCTTCATGATCATCTTCACCTAATCCGTTACAAAATATCTTTCCCCTATCATTATACCTTAATTATCACAATCGGCTAGATATGACTTCGTTTTTAACGGACTGTTCTAAAGTATTGTTTTTTTCTATGATTTATAAAAGCTAAAGGAATTGGATCAACATGATAGTCTTGGTTTGATTGCGACCCGGCCCTTCTAAGGAACGTTAATTGGCAAAAGAACTAAAGTCACTTTAAAAAATGTTATTAATAAAGAATATAAAGATAGTTGAGTTGCCTATTGAAAAATACTTAATACCTGTTGAATGGAGTGATTACAAGCCAATATAGACTAACTCATATAGCCTATTTAAATGCTTTGGCTATAGCCGGCAATAAAATTATTCATTATAACCAGCCAAACATTAAAGAAGTATAAAAGATCTAGCAGTATATAGATATTTGATTGGTCTAGTGAAGGATCACTGAAATATCTAAATGGTGTTAGTGGTTTCAAAACTCTTAGCTAAAAAACATCATTGAACCTGTAGAAAGAGATTCTTGAATTCCCCATTTTCAAATATTAAAATGGCCGAAAAATCAAATTGATTTTCGGCCATTCTTATTCCTTATTCCACCCAGTATTGATAAGGGAAGGACACATTATCCCCCTCATTCCTTAATAAATAAGAGAGACTTTTTAATCGATGAATCTATAAAATCCTCTCTAATAAGTCCCCTACTTTCTCTGCCATTTCCTGCGGTGGATAAGGCATGCCATTTTTTAACCACCATTCCACTACACCTACATAAGCATTTGCCACAAATTCGACAACTACATCTTCACTCTGACCAAAATTTTTTCCTTTTGTTATATCCACGTCTTTTTTGAACTCTTCGATATTATGCTGAACAAACCGGCTGCGAAAGTACGGAGCTCCCTCACTTGCCAACATCGTCGAAAAAAATAAATAATTACGTTCAAGATATTCCATGCAGTGTACAGTCGATTCAATCCACTCCATTTCAGCTTCCGACTCACAAAGGTTAACCATGTTATTGATATGTTCTTCTATGATTTTATCCAACAGATCAAATTTATCCAAGTAATGAAGATAAACAGTTGCACGGTTAATATTTGCCCTATCAGAAATATCCTGAATGGTCATGCTATCAAAATTTTTTTCAGACATCAATTCAAGAAATGCTTTCTTAATTGCTTCTTGAGTTCTTACAATTCTTCTATCCACTTTTGCCATATTAACACCATACTTTCCTTGAGATAGTCGACAATTTTTATTGATTTGTTGTTTAAACAACAAAACTGATTAAATTAACGATTTATATGCCTTGTTTAGTTTAAATTTATATTTTAAATTATAGACAGATGTCGTGAAAACATCAATTGTAGTTTTATTTTACATGAAAGGATGAAACGAAATGACAATGGAAAACAAAGTGGTTGTAATTACAGGCGCAAGTTCAGGTATTGGGGAAGCAACAGCTAAGCTGTTAGCTAAAAAAGGTGCAAAAGTCGTACTTGGTGCAAGACGTGAAGAGCGTTTAGCAAAATTAGCTGAAGAAATTAGATTGAACGGTGGTCAAGTGGCTTATCGCGTCACAGATGTTGTTAACCCAGATGATAGTCAGCAGCTTGTTCAACTAGCTAAAGACACTTTTGGAGGTGTCGATGTAATCTTCTTGAACGCTGGACTAATGCCTAATTCACCACTTTCCGAATTAAAAACTGACGAGTGGAACAGTATGGTCGACGTTAATATTAAAGGTGTATTGAATGGTATCGCAGCAGTATTGCCAACATTTACTTCGCAAAAGTCTGGACATATCATCACTACGTCATCAGTAGCTGGGCTTAAAGCTTACCCAGGTGGTGCTGTTTATGGCGCAACAAAGTGGGCTGTTCGTGATTTAATGGAAGTTTTGCGTATGGAATCTGCCCAAGAAGGTACTAACATCCGCACAGCAACTATTTATCCAGCAGCGATCAACACGGAATTGCTGGATACGATTACTGATAAGAATATTTCAGAAGGTATGACTGCGCTGTACGAACAATATGGTATTGCACCTGATCGAGTTGCCAATATTGTGGCATTCGCCATTGATCAGCCAGAAGATACGAACATCAATGAGTTTACAATTGGACCAACAAGTCAACCTTGGTAATAATATAAGATAAAACTAAGAGATTCATTTTCTTCTCGGAATGGTATACAGGTTTTAATTGGAGTAATCTCCTCTGCTCAAAATTATTATCCGAAAAATGGAGGAATTAACATGTCAAAGGATATCAAAGTTGCTCTTGTCACTGGCGGAAATAGAGGAATTGGATATGAATTGGTCAAACAATTAGCTTTGATAGGTTTTAAGGTTATTTTGGCAAGTCGGGATCCAGAGATGGGTCATAAAGCGATACAACAACTTAGGGAGTCAAATCTGGACGTTTCGTTTGTGTCGATAGATGTCAATAATCAAGAAAGCATCCGTCAAGCTGCGGTAGCAATAAATGAGAAGTATGGAAGATTAGACGTATTGATCAATAATGCTGGCGTGTATCAGGATGAGAATAAACAATTATTGAATATGGATCCATCAATTTTAGAGAAAACAATGGCAACCAATTTCTTTGGAGTTTACCATATGATCCGTTCCTTTATTCCCCTCATGGAAAAACAAGGCTATGGGAGAATCATTAATGTTTCCTCAGAATATGGGGCAATGAGCGAAATGTCCTATCCAGGAGTAGGCGCATATAAAATGTCCAAATTTGCCCTGAATGGATTGACACAATTGATAGCTGCAGAAATCAAATCTGATATCAAAATAAATGCGGTCGACCCGGGATGGGTAAGTACAGATATGGGGGGACCATCTGCTCCAAGAACTCCCGAACAAGCTGCTGAATCTATCCTTTGGTTAGCTACTACTGGAGCTGAAGGACCTAACGGGGGATTCTTCAAAGATGGAAAACGAATCGATTGGTAGCAATACAGCATGAGCAAATTATTTGGTGATAAAGCTGGTTCGATGAAACCATCTTTTGCTTTAGAACCAATTAAAGAAAAAATCCGGTTTTCCTTTGCCTAACTAGGATAACCGGATTTTTCTATAACTTGGTGAAGAAATATACCTAAACTAAAATGCCCCTTGGTTCCATAAGAAAAAGGCTGCCTTAAAGACAGCTATGATCTTAAGCTAACACATCTCCTTGATTTTTATCTTACCTTTTGTTTCATTTCACTGGCTGTCCCTTCCTAAGAAAAGGAACTGCTGATTAGCTCCTGATATGAAGTAACTCACCTGTTAGTTTAAGTATAGGATTTCAAAATCAAACCATTGACACAACCAATTCATGTGACATACCAAGGTGATGGTATTTAATTATGACTCTGTCAATACTTTGTTCATGCACTAACGAAAGAGCATAAATAGTATCATCTTCTGTTGCAGTACCAGCATTTACTTTATCGAGTTGCTTTTGTGGGTCTGTCTTTGGTTTAAGAGTTATGGAATCTAATCCTTTGAGGGTATATTCACTTTCTTCTTCGCCATTAAAATGGTCAGAGATAATAAACCCTTTTGGATGATAACTCACTTGTATTTTCACTTTGGAAGGTACAACATTATCATTGACAAGAACTTCTTCAATTTGAATATCCCCAAATGGACTTTTATTTCCTACCGAAACCAATTGTACCTGTTTATCATTCGCTGAAGCACTTGGATGAGCTACTAAGGGTTGGTATAATTTCATAAAAAATAAAAAACCTATAAATAAAAACACAATACTAATAATACCCATTAACACCTTTTTCAAAAAAAACACTCCTTTATTATCCTGCCCCTTTAGTTCCATAAGACAAAGATTTGCTAAAGTAACTCCCTTATTGCACCTGTTAGGTTAAAACTTGCTAAAATATGTAATGTAAGCAAGATAACCATTAAAATGGGGGAGAAATATGAAAGTAGAACTAACAAGATTTAGAGTTAAGGAAGGTAAATCGGAACGGGTAGATGAATGGTTAAAGTTTCTAAACGAAAATATGATTGATGTGCTAATAACCCTTGGAGCCGAGAAAATGTATGTTGAAACTATATTTAGAGAACATCTAAATGGTTATGAGTTTTTATATTGGTACTCTGTCCAGGGTCAAGGCGGACAAGAAGTTGAGGAATCAGACCACTGGATAGATAAGAAGCATTTAGAGTATTGGAAAGAATGTATTGATGAAACATTCAGACCTGTTGATTTAAAAACAGAAGTAGTTATGATTCCAGAAAATATAAGACAAAATATGAAATGACCTTTACTATTGAAGGTCTTTTTTTGCTCTTTTTGATTTTTGACAAGAAGAAATAAGCAATTGCTCCAATACCAAAAACTACCTGATATATTGAATAATTAACTGGTATAATGCTATGCAAAGTCCTAAAATACATGCTTTCGTTTTAGATGGATGGTTTCTTTTACTGAGAAACAAGTAAAAGAAAACTAATATAAAACCCAACGGAATCCATAGCTGAAAAACACCTTCTTTTGTACTGTGAGAAAAAATTGGAGCAATATAAGTGCTTATCAAAAAGTAAAAGAAAATCGTAAATCGTCGTTTTTCTAATTGCTTGCTCCACCTTACTAAAAAGAAAATAATAATTATTGCGATAATCGTAATGTGTAAAGGGGGTAGCACAATAGCACCGTTCCCAAATTTGAATTCCAAACTGAATTGCCCTCCTTTTTTTAAAGTGTATCACCATTCAAATGGAACTTCGGGAAGTTTTATTTGAGTTCATATCTTCCTCTGTAAATATCATTAACCATATTTCTTATTCCACTAACTGCCCTATTAGTTCATTAAGAAAAACGCTATCGGACTCGTTAGTTTAAGTAGAATATCATTAATCAATTAAATGGATCTTTTCAATTTTCTTTTTTTATTTAAATCTGTAATTAATTTTAAAACTAAGATTATCAGACTTATTCCAATTACAGTTGCACCTACCATACTTACTCCCATTCCTGCAAATCCCCCAATTAACATCAAACCACTAAGATGCGTTATGATACCTAAAATTACAAGAACCAATGGAGAAATATATATCTTTCTCTTGTGCTTGATTACCCAAACCAAACCCCAAATACTTAGTAATGAAATAGCAATTGGAAAATAGATAAATAGAAATGAAGTAAACAGGGCTTACATCTCATTAAATGTCTGCTTCACACTTCCCTTGCTTATTTTAACATAAAATTACATTTCTTCATTGGATTCCCTGGCCCTTTAGTTACATAAGAAAAGGAGCTGCTCATCAGCTCCTGGTAATGAAGTAAAGCCCCGTTAGCTATTCTCCCCCCCTCTAGTTGCATAATCGAGTAGAGGGAAAATAAATGTATTATTTTCGCCCCTCTCACAACACCGTACGTACGGTTCGCGTATACGGCGTTTCAATTTATATTACAGTGTGTACTTTTAGATAATGCTCTAAAGCAGAGGGGACTCCCCTCTG
>NZ_JBFTMS010000055.1:0-23791 GCF_056397085.1 Peribacillus sp. 05N428
ACTGATTTATTGTAGGTAAGTGGACTGATTTATTGTAGGTAAGTGGACTGGATTAAGATGCTTCAGGTTCTTGTAATGTAACTGTGTATCCTAAACTTTCAAGTCTTCTTAGTGAATGCCGAAAAATTGATTGTTGTCTCTGTTTATCAAAGTAGTCTTCGCCTAAGTCTACATACATTTCTTTTCGAGTTAAGAGATAATAGGAGATACGTAACATGGCATGAGCGACTACTATTCCTGCTCGTTTCTTACCTTTTCGTGATGCTGTACGCCTATACAGTGCTCCGAGATAGTTTTTAGATCCTCTTACAGAATGAGCTGCTTCTGTTAATGCTGATCTCAAATACTTGTTTCCTTTTTTTGTTTTAGCCGATTTTCTTTTTCCCGCACTTTCGTTATGCCCAGGAACTAGTCCTGCCCAAGAACACATATGAGCTGCACTTGGAAACTGTTTCTTAATATCAGTCCCAATTTCAGATAAAATTTGCTCAGCCATTCTTGTAGCTATACCAGGAATAGAGTCTAATCGATCCACATCTTCTTGATAGGAGCTTACTCTTTCCTCGACCTCTTGGTCGAGCATCTCGATTTGTTCTGTTAAAAAATCAATATGCTTTAAAATGGTTTTTAACATGAGGCGTTGATGCGAATTGATATAACCTTTAAGGGCGAGTTCTAGTTCATCTTTCTTCTTTTTCATTGTGCGTCGAGCAAAGTTTGCTAGTTTTTCAGGATCTTCTTCACCTTCGGCAATTGCGTTAAGCATGTCTCGAGCTGAAACACCCATAACGTCTGAAACGACAGAGCCTAGCTTAATATTTGCGCCCTCTAACACTTTTTGGATTCGATTATGTTGTCTAGCACGTTCTTCAATGATACTTCTACGGTACCGAACTAGTTCACGTAGTTCCCGTTGATTTCGGTCTGGAATGTAACTAGCTTTTAGAAGTCCATGACGAAGAAGTTTGGCAATCCATTCTGCATCTTTAACATCTGTTTTACGCCCTGGCACTGCTTTCATATGTTGAGCATTCACAACCAAAAATTCAATCTCTTCAGCTTCTAATAAATTAACAATAGGTTTCCAATATACACTGGTACTCTCCATGGCAACATGAGTACAGTTATTCTTTTTAATCCAATCCACTAACTGTATTAGAAAAACAGTTTTTGTTGAAAACGTTTGAATCTCCTTTCCTTCTGGTGTCATAATACATGCAGTAATATTGTCCTTATGGACATCCATACCACATGCTCTTTCAATGACTACTTCCAATGAAAACATCCTTTCTACGGCTCTCAATACAATTGGAGGCTGGTGCAAAAACCAGAATAGGATTAATCTACCATGTGTGCTTCCCGTAAGGGAGCGACAGTCAGTGGTGCACCTTGGTCGTTGGAGTCAGACTAACGGATGGGCTCTAACGCACCATAGTTCATCGACCTTCCTCTCCCAGCCGTAGAATCAGTATTGACCGTTCTGAACCATTTTCATTCTCTGTGGTGAAGCGCTGATTTTTGCGCTTCATGGATGGCTAACGGGTGCKTTAGCTGAAGATCGGAGCTGTCTTTAAGGCAGCTGTGCTTTACTACAATAACGAAGGTTGCTGAGGCAGCCTTTTAATAAAGAATTTTAGAGGGAAAGAGAAAAGTTGTTCGATTCTAATAAAAAAGGAAGAGTGAAATATCCTTCTTCCTTTTATCGTATGAATATTGATCCACCAGTCCATGTTATGTAGAGGCTTCCACTTATAACTTTAACTTTATAATCACTATAACGAGCATGTTCACTCAGTCCGTGATTTCCCTTTTTGACTGAATCTTTTACATAAATAAATGAATTTAAAGAACTATAGAATGTATACTTACTTTCATACTCATCTTTGGGCCATTGAAAAGGTTCCTTTTCATGTATAACATAAGGGAAAGAAAGGTATTCACCACTTTTAATAAAAGTATAGTTTTCGGATAAAATGGAAAACGACCCTAATAAGTAAAGGAAATTAGCAAAAACAACTATATTAAACAAAGTATTTTCTTTCTTTTTATTAAGCTTAATCTTTTTCGATAGTATAGAAATAGAAACAGGCATAGCAATTAAACCAATTAATGCAATCCATTTATCAAAAGGTTCGCCATTCACCCATACTAGTATTCCCATTAATCTCAATAGAACAAAGAGTAACACAAAAGTCGTTAATAATGATGATAGGCCGATGATAAACTTCTTAAACTTCAATGATTTCACCTCTTCGGAATTCTACCATTTTTATGGTTTTTAGTAAATATAAAGAAAATACTAAACCCGAGTTAAGTAAAATCAAGATGTGTACTTGGATAACATCGAATGAATTACCTTCAAGATAACGTAACCCTGAATGGTTCCTTTACTAAATAGATTGTGAAATATTGTACTTAAACTAACGGGTGCTTTACTTCAATAAGAGAGTTGCTTTGGCAGCTCTTTTTGTTATGGAATTATCGGGGCAGAATAGTTAAACAAACATTGAGACCTTGCTGATGGATTAATATATGAAGTAAAGGAGTGTCAAACTATTTATTGCAACAAGAATTGAGTGATTGGGAGTTAGACAGATGAAAAATAAAAAAAGAAAAGCAGAACGGCTTTTTTAAGAAATCCTAATTGAGCTTAGGGATTCAATCTTTTTTGAAGTGGCTTGGAACATCTTAATGTTTATACCAAGAATGATGATTCGCTTAATAAGAAACATTTGGTGAAGTGGTTAGTCAGAATAGAGCTAACGGTGCTTTAGCTGAAGACCAGAGCTGTCTTTAAGGCAGCTCTTTCTTTATGCAACTATCGGGGCAGGATAGTTGCATAAGCAATGGTAAAATATGATATACAGATAAAAAATACGGGGGGATAAAATGGCACCTTTAGTTGTTTGGTTATTAATATTAGTTTTCGGTGGAATTGGTGGAATAGTTATTTGTAGTGTTTTCGAGGGAAATGAAGTATTTTCTGGCTATGCTGCAATGTTAGGAATGATCATAGCTTTATTAAGCGCTATTTTCTTCCAATTGAATTTGATGCACCAAGATAAAGAATAGTTGTTAATAGAGGCTGTCGAGGGTTTCTCGACAGCCTGAGGAGCTTTTCAGCTCCTTTTTATTTTTACGATTATACTTCTTTTTTTTGCATATATTCTGTTAATTAATCCGACTATGCTAATAAAAATCATGGCAGCCACATTAGTAGCTATATTAAATTGGTCATTATCACTAAAAACATTAACAACGCAAACTACGAAAAAAATAACTAATAAGATGTTTTTGAAGTTATTTGCAATAGTTTTGATAGTAAACATCCTTTCTTTATTATCATTATTCTATTATATATAGCGAAGATTGTTAAGAAATTCACTTAAACTAAGGGGTGCGTTAGTTCATTAAGAACGGTTTTTAAACGCCTTTATTATAGTTGATATTGATAAAAATTAGCATAGTATAGAGAAATATTTAACACCGTTCGCAATTACTTGAACGGTGTCATTTGTGTTTAAAATCAAATTATACAACAGCATTGTCACCACACAGGTGCGTTTTTCTTTGTTTATATGTAAATAAAGAATAGACAGTTATTCTATCACTCTTTCAATTGTTTAAGATAAAGATAATTGCTTAGAAATCAGGCTTTTATTGGTTATCAGTCATGCGGAATCAATAATAGTACACCTAGCGCAATGATGATGAAGAATAAATAGCTTTCGAATTTCTTCGCGGGAATTCGCTTATTCATGAAGATTCCGAGACCTGTCGCAAGTAATATAGCTGGAATGGAATAAGCGTAAAGAATAAGTGAATCGGCTGTCCAAAGTCCGCCTAGCGCATGACCTGTCACGACCAGGATTCCGGATATCAGGAAATGGGCTTGCAATGTTCCGCGGAATCGATCTGGGTTCCACCTTCGCAAAGTTCCATAGACGACGACCGGCACCCCGTTAAAGTTATAGGCGCTGCCAAGGGCTCCCGACGCAAAACCGAACGGCCATACCCAGCCCTTTGAGTTAAGTAATGGTTTATCCACAGCCTGAAAAAGTCTTTGCTTTAGAAGAGAATACCCCCCATATGCAATCAAAAAAACACCCAGTGCAGAAGTGATGATCATAGAAGGTGCGTAATGGAGCAAAGCCAGGCCAGCTGGTATGCCGATCATCGTTGAAGCAGCCAGCCTGATTAATATCGAGCGTTCGATATGCCGCCATCCGCTAACGACGGTTAGTGAAGCGACGGTAAGACCTGCCAATCCAATCAAGGAAACCGAAGTATTAAGCGGAATGTGAAGTAAGGCAAGCAGAGGCATGCTGACAATCGCTTCACCGAACCCGAACATCGTCCGCATCAAGGCGCCGATAAAGACTGCCGCCACCACCAATATGATGCTGCTGATCGTCATTCTTTCACCTCCTAAAAGCACAATAACCCTTTTATAATTATACCATACCAACCCGGTTTTAGACCGAGGGAAAGATACTTTGAAACGGGTTATTTAAGGTATTTCACGCTCTTTTTGAAGTGTTTGAAATGATATTTAATAGAGAGGTACACACCCTTTGTTTTTGTTGCTTATGCGTCAAAAATAAGGCAGGGGAATCGGGGTGTATATCTTGAAGTGTTAATTCAGATGAAACTCCATTAATTTCTACTTTCGCATCAACTAAAACAAAAACAATTAGTCATACTGGAGTTTTAGGAGTTTTAGGAGTCCCTAAACCATAAAAGTGAAAGACACTAAACCCCTTGGCTACAAGTGGTTTATTTTGGTGTAACTGCGTACAATATCGCTAAGTTTCAAAAAGTAAAATTAAAGAGAAGGTTTCCTTCTCTTTTTTTAATAATAATTAATAAAAATAAGGGGACATGAAAGGGACATTGATGGTTTTATTAGGGGACACAAAGGGGACATTGATGGAGTTTTCATGTACCCACAAAAACACTAGGCTTTGCCTAGTTCAACAACTTAGTTGGGGACGGTTTTTCCTTATGCTCTTTCTTCTGCCAATACCTTTAAGTTATGACACTTTCCATTTAGATAAATCAAGTAATTATTTTCCTGCATAAGAAAAGGCTGAAGTGGAAATACATCAGCCTAAAAAACCCTATATATATTAGCAGTCATATTAAGGTGTTTACGCACTCATTTTAGAAGAATATCCTTTAGTATTTACGAATTTTTCATTCAGTTAGTGAATTAATCATAAAAGATTAAATGCATATCACTGTTAGTCCTTGATTTCGCAAAAAATTCTGCTTCATTTCCTCCATCAACGAAGTTACCAATACCCCGGAAAATACCACATTGGCCTCGATCTAAATATCTTACCCCTACATAATCATTATAACTGTCAGGATCATACTCCCATAATTCAACTTTTAACTTACCAGCTGGACCCACGTAAGAATCCCGACAAATCTTATAATCACCACCAGTAGAGGGAAACTGATCACTTTCAGCACCATTAGAATAAAGAGATTGTTCTCCTAAGTAATCCCAGCCGCTTGCAAATGTAGAAGAAGGGAACAACAACGCCGCTAACAATGTCACAGCACTCATTTTAAACATTTTCATGCTCATTCCTCCTCACACGTTTTGACTTATTATTCTCCATATAATTCTAATCAATATTTTTTATATTATCATCTATCCAAAGATTCACTTTTTCACGAAGCGTTTTTGTAGTACCCACTACTTCATGCCCAACATATGGAATTAGGGAAAAAGTGAAATGTGCTCGTCATTCAGTTTTGATATGTATTCCTGAATCATCTTTAAACTTTTAAGCCTTCCCGGATCAAGTAAACTAATTACCTCTGGATCCACCATTTGTGTAGAGACGTCTCGATTTCCAATACCAGCAATCAGCAGCATAGTTGCTGCTAAACTAACACTGCAATCCATGGAATAGGCCAATGCTGAAATTCTTTCATGCTCATAAGCTTTGAATCTTAAATGAATCCTTTCCTTCTGAATAATAGTTCTCTTCTGGATTACTTCGGCTTCAAAATCCCCTCTGAAAATCGTATTATCATGCCTGTAGTCTCTTTTAAAATACATGGACAAGCCCTCGATACATGCCCTGGAATTGATAGCTTCCATTATTATTTTTTCCCCTATATCCTTCACAGGCTTATGAACACATTCATTTAATGAGTGTTGAACGCAAAAAAACATATTAGGGCTATCCAGGGAATAAAATGAAAGGAATATTTTGAAGGAAAGCGGGGCTGTGCATGTGAAAATCCATGTGGTGAATAGGGGGGATTCTTTGTGGGGAATTTCCCAGCAATATGGTGTCAGTATCAACCGGATTGTTCGGATCAATGGACTTGAAAATCCAGATAAGCTGGTGATTGGCCTAGCTCTTTTGATTCCTGAACCTTATCTTCAGTACAGGGTTCAGCAAGGGGATACTCTAAATAATATCGCAAATCAGTTTGGAATTACGGTACAGGAAATCATGCAATCGAATCGCATCACAAATCCTTCCGCTATCTATCCAGGACAGAGACTAACCATCCCGGTTATTTATCATACCGTAAGGGAACGAGATACCCTTTATGATATAGCAAGACGTTATGGAACGACAGTTCAGGCCATTATTCAGATGAATAGGATTACAGATCCGTCCTATATCCATATCGGACGGATAATAAGGATTCCCCAGAAACCAAAACCCATCATTGAAGTAAATGGTTTTACAAACGTTTACGGGCAAGCCGGTGCGGAGCAAGTACGTGAAGTAGCCTACGATCTGACCTACGTAAGTCCATTTGGTTATAGAATGAGGCAAGATGGCAGTTTAGAAGTCATTGATGACATCCCGACGATACGGGCGGCACAGTCGACTGGCGTCATACCCATGATGTGCATAACGAATTTTTCCGCGACGGAAGCGGGAACTCAGCTTGCCCATACGATACTTTCTGATTTGAATTTAGTGGAAACAATATTAACCAACGTCATAAAAACGATGAAAGATAAAGGGTACCGTGGATTGAATATCGATTTTGAAAGTGTAGCACCAGAGGACCGTGATTTCTATAATCGCTTTCTCCAAAGAGCAGTGGATCGATTGCATCCTGAAGGCTACTTTGTGTCATCCTCCCTTGCCCCAAAAACTAGCGCCAATCAAAAGGGACCATTAGTTGAGGCACATGATTATCCAGTTCACGGACGGCTGCTCGACTTCGTGGTGCTGATGACATATGAATGGGGTTACCGAAAGGGGCCGCCGCAGGCAATCTCCCCCATTAATGAAATAAAACGTGTCCTTGACTATGCCGTAACGGTGATACCAACAAATAAAATCTTCATAGGATTTCAAATTTATGCACGGGACTGGCTTATTCCTCATGAAGAGGGGCAGGAAGCAGAGACTTTCGACATGCAGGAAGCCATCAGACGCGCCGTCCAATATAATGTAGAAATAAAATATGACGAGACAGCCCAATCACCTTATTACAGGTACAAAGATGATCAGGGACGCACACATGAAGTTTGGTTTGAAGACGCACGCAGTGCTAAAGCCAAATTCGATCTGGTGAAGATATACAGGTCAAGGGGTCTCAGTTATTGGGTACTTGGTTATCCGTTCCCCCAGAATTGGGAACTGCTTGGGGATACATTCATTGTACGGAAACTGTAGGGTGTTTTGTTACCGCAAGGCGTATCACACATTATTAATATAGTGATGGGCAGCTTTTTTATAAAGCTGTCTATTTTAGTATTTCGAAATGCACTACAAAAATCACACGATTTTTATAACAACGTTAAAAGTCGTTTGGAATTTGAGTCGATAAAGGGACTTAATCGAGGACGCCATATGATGGTCTTTTTCAATTTAATGAAACTCTTTAAAAAACAAGGGAATGGTCATTCAAAAAAGGAAAAGGGTTCCTCATTGTGGAATTAGGAAACTAGAATATTACTTACCGGAGGCACATTTAATGGAATTAACCATCATAAATACGTTTACAGATCAACCCTTTAAAGGAAACCCTGCTGCAGTCTGCCTTCTTACCGGGGAAAGTGACAGCGAGTGGATGCAGAGAATAGCTAAAGAGATTAATATGCCTGTTACCGCTTTTATTCAACCTCATAAAGGTGAATGGAAACTGCGATGGTTCACACCCTCCATTGAAATCCCGATTTGTGGACATGGGACGCTGGCAAGCTCTTTCTTTTTATGGGATAAAGGATACGTGCCAAGGGATCAGCCGATTGCCTATCAGACGAAAAGCGGGCTTCTCAATGCAAAATTCGTTGATGGGATGGTTCAGTTGGAATTTCCGTCATTAAGGGAGAAGGAGACCACTGCCCCTGATTTACTGATAAAAGCTTTAGGAGTTGTGCCTGCGTATGTTGGGCAAAACAAATGGGATCTTCTAGTCGAAGTTCAATCAGAGGAAATCGTAAGGAATTTAAAGCCGGATATAGACTCCATTGCCCAATTGCCGGTTCGGGGCGTCATTGTAACGAGTCAATCAAATAGCAGTGAATATGATTTGGTTTCACGTTTCTTCTCCCCTGCCCAAGGCCTTGACGAAGATCAAGTAACGGGCTCGGCCCATTGCTGTCTGGGACCATATTGGAAAAGAAAGCTGGACAAAAGTATTTTTATAGCCTATCAGGCATCGGAAAGAGGAGGTCAATTGAAGGTTGAAGTAACGGAAGACACAGTTAAACTTTCCGGACATGCCGTCACAATATTCGAAGGGAACTTAACCCTTTAATGCAGGGGGAAGATTTGAGTGGGTTCCATCTGAATTTTTAAAAAAGTTGATTGGAGCCGGTTTTCGAGACTCCTGCGGGAAAGGCGCGTCCAAGGGGTTCCCACAGGCACAAAGGCGCCGAGGGCGGACCGCCCGCGGAAAGCGAGTGCCTGGAGTGGAAATGAACGTTCGAAATTTACAACTCGGCAATCCTTCTTAATGAAGGTTTGTGCCCTTTACCTTTTTTTAGTGTGCAAGAATCGAAATGGCACTATACACTAATAACAAAGCCATGATTACATTAAACTGACTTCTATACTTTGATAAAAACGTTTGAAAAACAGAACCGAACATACTCCAGCAGAACGTACTCATAAAACCAACAAAAGCCAGAAATAATGAAAAGAATAGTAAACTGAAATTTGAAGAGTGATAAGGTAGGATGAAGGTCGATATTGCCGTGATGCCATATAAGATTCCTTTTGGATTTATGAATTGTAAAAGCATGCCTGCTATAAAACTGTTGTTCTTGTCATCATTATCGTCCTTCGCTTTATTTGAACTGGAAATGATTTTTATGGCCAGATACAGCATGTAAATTGCCCCAAGGATCGTCATGATAAATTCAATCTTTGGTATGAAATTTTCAAGCAAAACATTAAAATAACTGCACAATAGCATGATTACAAAAAAACCGACACCTACTCCAAAACAAAATTTAATCGTCTTTTTTAACCCGTACTTGTTCGCAAATAACATGGCCATGATGTTATTTGGACCCGGAGTGAAACTTGTAACAAAAACAAATAGCAAAAAAGATAGTAATGGCATGGTTGACTCCCCTTTGTATGCTATAATGACCAAAATTGACATTATAACGATTTCCTTTTTATTGTACAATGCCGACGTTATATTGTAAATAAGGAGCATTTTTATGGAAGAAATAAATTTTATTATTGCTAACAATTTAAAAGCCATCAGGGAAAGTAAGAAATTAAGTCTTGAAAAGGTTGCAGAATTGACTGGAGTAAGCAAAACGATGATCGGACAAATAGAAAGGGGAGGATCGAGCCCTACGATTACGACAATTTGGAAAATAGCCAATGGATTAAAGATTTCATTTTCTTCATTGATAAATAGTCCGCAGCCGGATACAAAAATTGTTTTAAAAAGTGAAATTCAATCATTATCTGAAGATAACGGCAAATATCGAGTTTATCCCCACTTTCCCTTTGAGGATGAGAAGCGCTTTGAAGTATATTCAGTCGAGATAGAAAAAGGTGGATTCCTAAGTTCCGATTCGCATAGGGAAGGGACGGAAGAGTACATAACTGTTTTTGAAGGGGAAGTGACTGTACGTGTAAATAACGAAGAATTTACAATAAGGAGTGGTGATTCTATCAGGTTCAAGGCTGACAGACCGCATGCCTACCATAATTCAGGGGATACATTAACTCGATTAAGCATGATCTTATATTATCCAACTTAAAAAAGGGAGTAATGTAGTTCTGTTAATATATCTTAGCAAAGTGAATATCCCCTATGGATTGACTGTTTGTATGGTCTGCCTGTTGGGGATACTGCTTCAAAAAGTCAAAGGCCCAACGATTTGACTTGTTATCAAATTACTAGTAAACTGATGGTGCATCAAAGATGGGAGGCAGGCTTTACATGGATAGACGGGGATTTTCGGATGAGAACAAATTGAGTTTGCTGATTTGGCTGCGAATGGTTCGTTTTTATCAAAGAAGCAATCAGCTTTCGAATGAACACTTACAGCATTTCGGCGTCACCGCTGCCCAATTCGATATGTTGGCACAAGTACTTATCCATCAGCCTGTTTCACAAATCGAATTAGCGGAGCACCTAACGATAAGCCGTGGAGGCGTATCACATATGCTGACAAGGTTGGAAAAAGAGAACTTGATCGTCCGTAATCAACAATGGAAGGTTAAATATATTTCTTTAACGGAAAAAGGGAAAAAGTTAATGGAAAAGGTCATGCCTATTCAATCCGATTTCCAAGCTTCATTATTCGATATATTGGATGATGAAGAAAAGAAGCGCATGCATGAGATGATGATAAAGATTCATAGACATAGTTTACAGATGGAAGTGCCTAATGCCAGCCAGGAGGAATCCTGAGACTGGATCAGGCAGCCATAATGATAGCATTTTTATCAGTTTACTAGTAACTTAAGGGAGGAATGGAGTAATGAAAAGTGATAATCATTTTAAACGAGATATTGTCGAAGTGAAAGATGTAAAGCTTCAAAGGTATAGTCCGATTCATACGGCCGGACCAGTCATAGAACCAGGAAACTGGGAAAAGAGTGATCCGTTCCTTTTAATGATGGAGGATAAATTTCAAAAGGGATCATTCGATATCCACCCGCACAGGGGAATCGAAACCGTTACATTCGTCATTGACGGAACGATCGAGCACTATGACAGTCATACCGGGGATGGAGGGATACTTGGACCTGGTGATGTCCAATGGATGACAGCGGGAAGCGGCGTTGTGCATAATGAGGTGCCTTCCGAAGGTGTGACTGCCCATTCCCTTCAACTTTGGGTCAACCTTCCCCGGAGTGAAAAAATGACGACACCAAGATATCAAAACTTAATGGCAAAAGATATGCCGGTCAGAAAAGAAGAAGGAGCACTAATCCGTGTCTTTTCCGGATCATCCAAGGATGTTATCTCAACAACGAAAAACCATGTTCCCGTGACGATGGTGGAGATGGTCCTGGAGCCTGGAGCATCGATCACGCAGAATTTACCTGGAAGCTACAACGGAATCATTTATTTAATAGAAGGAAGCGGAATGTTCGGTAAAAACGAAGTGAGAGCTTCAAAGGGACAGGTCTTATGGCTGGGTACTTGTAAAGAATCAGGGGAAAGTGAAGTTGATATAACGGCAACTGAACCTTTAAGACTTGTTTTATATGCAGGAGAACCTTTAATGGAGCCTGTTGTTGCCCGCGGACCGTTTGTCATGAACACGGAAGAGGAAATCGATCAGGCATACCTTGAGTATCGGCAAGGCACTTTCTTGAAGCATTAGAATAAGATTTTTGACAAGGGCATCGTAACTGATGCTCTTTTTTTGTTTTTTTGAGGGTTTGCAAAATTGCGTTGATTGGACGGTAGGGGACTCGCGTTACGCGGACGGTCCGCCCTCGGCGCTCACCTGTGGGATCTTCCTTGGACACACGTTCCCACAGGAGGCTCGAACACCTGCTCCAATCAACTTTGTTTTAAAGTTTAGATAGAAACCCTCCTTTTGACAAAAGGGTATTAGGAATGGTTTCATCCCGAACCATGATTGTAAAAGAAGACTAGAATATCCTTAATGTTTTTTTACTATAACCCTCATTGGATGGAAGAAATTTGCGACACTCCTGCCGAATAACTGGCTAGCCGAGACCCCACAGACGCTTGAGTCGAGGAGGCTTGGCAGCCAGTCGGCGGAAAGGGAGCGGATTTCTGAAATCAACTGGAACGTTCCTTGAAAAACTGTAAGTAAACTGGCTTTCTTAGAATTTGTCTACTATTAGAGGTTCGGAATAGTCTCATCCCGAATCAGGATTTTAAAAGTAAACTAGTTTATCCTTAATGTTTTTTTTCAGTCCTCCTCATTGGATGGAAGAAATTTGCAACACTCCTGCCGAATAACTGGCTAGCCGAGACCCCACAGACGCTTGAGTCGAGGAGGCTTGGCAGCCAGTCAGCGGAAAGGGAGCGGATTGCTGGAATCAGCTGGAAGTTTATTAAAAAAACTGCAGTTTCTGAGAGAGAGTTAACTTTCTCTTTTGATTGATTTAGGTATAAAGACCAAGAGTGGTTATGGAAGCGTGTGATTCTATTTTACCATTAAATCATTTTATTGATATATCATCTATCTGTTACTAGGTATTTTAGGGTGATTATAATGATAATATTCTGTTAATATTCGATGTAGTATTGTAAATTTGTTTTAAAATTGGATTATTTTGTTGTAATATAGGAGATACACGGATCTTTAGAGGAAAAAAGTAGGGTGGATTTGTGTATGGGTAAGTAAATTTGTCGGAATTCATTTTTTGGGAAAAGTGTGTCATTTATATGTATAAGTTATCAGAATGTTATGCCAGTATAGAACTAATGGGGGGATTACGATAATGGGGAAAAAGAAAATCGTAAAAATTGCATCAGCTACCATAATGGCTGCGACAACGATCGTAGCAGTAGCACCGGCACCATCGGATGCTGCGACTAGCCTTAATAGTAAAATCAAAACGGCCAAGGCCGCCATCAAAAAACCATTCGATACCTATTTCTACACTTCTAAACTCGCTTCAGTGTCCACTGTTGAAAAACAAATCAAGTCTGCAAAACAAGCAAAAAAAGACATCAACTCTACCATTAAAAAATCAATGTTAAGCAAAAAAGAAAAAGATGCCAAATACAAAGAAATCGAAGCTTATGATAAGTACATCACTCGTTCAGAAGGTTATGTAAAAGGATATAAAGCGGCTGAGAAAGCAAAAGCTGCACATGGCAAATCGATTGGCAACCTTACGAATTCAATACTTGCCAAGAAATCCATTGATATCAGGAATCAATACGAGGCATTGGATAAAGCCGTGAAAAAGGCAGATAAAGATATTAAAGATGCGGTTTACGGTGCGAAAATCGAAAAGCTCCTATACGATAAATTCACTAAAGCGACCAAAACAGCTTTGAACGGTGACCTGAAAGTTCCATACTACTATGAAAAAGCTGCTTACTGGGTGAAGAAAGGTGATTTAAAGAACGCGGACAAACGGATGCAAACCGTTTCTTCGCAATTGAAGAAGGTCAGCAAAACATCCAAGCTCGGAAAAGCCATACACGCCTATGTTAAAGAAGTGAAAGGTAAGTATGATGATGCGGTATATGCAGAAAAGAAAAAAGAAGTGGCAAAGCAGGTCAATGCCTATGTAGCCCTTGCCAATGGGGAACTTAAAACAAAAGAACAGATAAAAGCGGCTAAAAAGGTCAGAGCCGACATCCACTTAAATGGGATCAAGGAGTCGGACCGAAAGGAATTCGAAACGAAAATAGCATTGGCGGATAAGAAAGTAGCAGCTGCTAAAGAAGCTTTGAAAAATCCAGCGAAGGCAATCACGCTTTCCTTGATGCATACGAATGACACGCATGCCCACTTGGACAATGTGGCCAAAAGGGTGACAGCTGTTAAGGAAGTGCGTAAGAGTAAACCGCAAGCTCTTTTGGTGGATGCAGGTGACGTATTCTCGGGTACCCTCTATTTTAATGAATTCAAAGGGCAAGCGGATCTTCGCTTCATGAACTTAATGAAATATGACGTCATGACATTCGGGAATCATGAGTTTGACTTGGGTTCAAGCGCCGAAGGGCATCAAGCTTTGGCTGACTTCGTTGAAGGGGCACAGTTCCCATTTGTCAGTTCGAATGTGGACTTCTCCAAAGATGATAAGTTCAAGGGACTATTCTCGGATTTGATTTCAAGTAAGCCAGAGCAAGGGAAAATATACAATGGCATCGTAAAACAAGTGGATGGCCAGAAGGTAGGTTTCTTCGGGCTTACGACTGAAGAAACGAAAGATATTTCAAGCCCTGGAAGTATAGTATTCGAAAACTATCTTGAAGAAGCCGAAAAAGCGGTCAAGGCGTTCAAAGGCATGGGTGTTAATAAGATCGTTGCCGTATCCCATATTGGTTACGATGATAATGCGGCCTATGACAATGATTTAACATTAGCTGCCAAGGTCAAGGGCATCGACGTGATCGTGGGCGGACATAGCCATACGCAGTTAAACGCCCCCGTTGTTATTGATAAGGATGATAAGGGGAAAACGAAAGATCCGACAGTCATCGTTCAAGGGTATCAGTATAGCGACTTTTTAGGAACGATCGATGTGGAATTCGATAAGAAAGGCAAGATTGTCGGACAAGCCGGTCAGCTGATTAAGCTCTCTGAAAAACAGGATGATCCTGAAGCGGCAAAAGTGCTCGAAACATACTCCTCGAAGATTAAGGAGCTGAAGGAAACGAAGACGGGTGCAACAGCTGTAAAGGCCTTGGAAACCCCTCGTGATTCAGGTGATGAAACGAAACCGAGCGTCCGCAAAAATGAAACCGAACTGGGTAATCTAATTACGGACGGAATGCTTAGTAAAGCGAAGGAATTCAATAAGGATGCGGTAATTGCTTTCCAAAATGGCGGGGGCATCCGCGCTGGCATCGATCAAGGTGAGATCACTTTAGGGGAAATCCTCACCGTTTTACCGTTTGGGAATACGTTAGCGACGATGAAGCTTACGGGTGCAGAAATCAATGAAGCATTAGAGCATAGTGTAAGCCTGGCCCCTAAGGAAAATGGCGGCTTCCTGCATGTTTCCGGAATGAAATTCAGCTACGACAGTTCGAAGGAAGCAGGCAATCGGGTGACAAAGGCAGAAGTCCTTGGACAAGATGGAACCTATTCCGAATTGGATCCAGCGAAGGAATATACTGTGGCGACCAATGCTTTTACAGCCAAGGGCGGAGATGGATTCAACGTTTTCAAGAAGGCTTATGAAGAAGGAAGAGTGACGGATATAGGCCTCGCTGATTGGGAGAATTTACGTGATTATGTAAGCGGGCTGAAAACTGTCGATCCAAGCATCGAAGGACGCATCAAGGATGTGGCTGGAAGCAATACAGACCCGACTGTGGTATTGGCTAAAGACTTTGGCGGAACGGCTGATGCGCCAAAAACACATGAAGGCAATGTAGTTGTGGATATCACGGATATTGCTTCATTGGAACATGCAGTGGTTAAAGGGAATCTTACATTAACGGGAACTCCTCCGGAGGATTTTACTTTTTCAGAGGTTACAGTAGAGGGTGATTTGGATTTATCGGGACTTATCGGTAAGACCGTAAGCCTGAGCGGTGTCACGGTGAATGGCGAAACCATTCTTTAAGCGGTTTTCAAATGATTGCTGAGCCTATGGAAAAAGTTGGAGGGGTTGAGATCTTGAAGAAGAACGGGATAAGCAAGCTTTTCTTTGCCATACTGATCGTACTGTCAACGGTTCTGCCAAATGCAGCCGCAGCAAATGCCGAAGGGACAATATCGGTCATTGAAGCGATTAATAATAACAGCGGAACGGCGACGGTGAAGGGATATATCGTCGGTACAGCTAAAAGCGGTACAAGCTATCAACAAACATCGCCTTTCACTGAAAATACGAACATAGGCATTGCCGATAGTCCGGATGAAACGGATGTTAAGAAAATCATGCCTGTTCAGCTTCCAGCCGGAAGTATCCGAACGGCCTTGAATTTGGTCGAACATCCGGAATTACTTAAAGCGCAGGTGACGATTACGGGGAAGCTGGAAAAGTACTTTTCAGTACCCGGCCTGAAATCCGCAACGGATTTCACGATCATCACTGATGGGGGAACAACACCTGAACAGCCTGATGTGAAGGTTCTGGATTCCATTGCCGAGGCGCGCACGAATACGGAAGATGTCGTGCAGGTCGATGGGGTGGTCACGACGGGACTTGGTTATTGGGGAGGAAAAGGTTTTTATATCCAAGATGAAACGGCAGGGCTATATGTTTATGGTTCTTCGTGGCCTGCGGAAGTAAAGCAAGGGGATAAGGTTAGATTAATCGGACAAGTATCCGCTTATAATAAGGAATTACAAATCCAACCAACTTCCCTTGAAGTCGTATCTTCTGATAATGAACTTCCTGAAATCCAAACGATTGATGCTTCAGGGATCAATGAGGATACACAAGGTGAGCTGGTCACCATCGATAAGGCGACCATTACAGAATTGGCGGCATCGGGCACATACGGAACTTTCGAATTCAAAGCGGAAGATTCTGAAGGGAAATCCGTCATCGTTCGCCATGATAACCGGACCGGTTCGAGCTATGAAGATTTCGTGAAAAGCTTTAAAGCAGGGGATGTCATTTCCGTAACCGGAATCGGATCGAGGTTCAATGACACGTACCAGTTGAAGCCGCGTGGTATTGAAGATTATGAACTGGTGAACAAACCAGCCGTTTACACGGATATTTTCCCTGGTACGGTTAGTGAAAATACAAAGATATCACTAGAATCTGGTTGGGAAGAAGCGAAAATCCATTATACGCTGGATGGATCCGCACCAACGTCTTCAAGTGCTATGTACACAGAACCTATCATTTTAACGAAAGATACGGTCATCAAGGCAATTGCTGTCAACGACAGGACATCGGAAGTTTTCACATTTGCCTATACCGTTAACAAAACCACTGAAGTGAAGATTCGTGACATTCAGGGGATGAATCATTTTTCATCTTATGAAACCCAACTCGTCACAGGTGTGGAAGGTGTCGTCACTTATGTAAAAGATGCGAATAACTTTTACATGCAAGATCCCAACCAGGATAAGGACTTAACGACTTCCGAGGGAATACTTGTGTATAACAAAGCGCATGGCCTAAAAGCGGGCGATCATGTCAAAGTCGCAGGTAAAGTCGCCGAATGGTATATCGAAGGATATGCTGAAATGAAAACGACGGATCTGCCGACAACTGAATTGACCAATACGACGATTGAAAAGCTTGGCACTGCATCGATGCCAGAACCGATCGTCATCGGAAAAGATGTCATTCCGCCGTCTGAGAACATCGATGATGATAGATTGACAGATTTTAATCCGGGTGAAGACGGCATTGATTTCTACGAGAGTCTGGAAGGAATGCTTGTGCAAGTATATAACCCGAAAGTGGTTGCTCCTCAAGACTATGGTGAATTGGTCGTGATTCCAGGGAATATGGAAACGACGACTGCAGTTGGCGGCGTCAAAATAACGGAAACGGATTTCAACCCTGAAAGAATTACCCTGGATATAAATGATGAATCATTTGCAGCGAAATCGGGTGATTTCTTTGAAAGCTCGGTTACCGGTGTAATCAGCTATGGATACAGCAACTATAGGGTAGTGACGGATAAAGCTCAGCTGCCGGCGTTAAAGGATGGCGATACGGCTCGGGAAGTGACATCTTTAGAGAAGGATGCTGATGAGCTATCGATCGCTTCCTATAATATAGAGAATTTCTCCACTCAAACCGCTAATTCGAAAGTTGAAACGATCGCAACATCCATCATTACCAATCTTAAACAACCCGATATCATCGGGGTAACGGAAATGCAGGATAACGATGGGGAAACAGATAGCGGAACAACGGATTCTGCTCAAAGTGCCAAAAAGTTAACCGACAAAATAAAAGAGCTGGGCGGACCGCAATATCAATACATCGATATCGCTCCAGAAGATAAACTTGATGGCGGTGCACCTGGCGGGAATATCCGTGTAGGCTTTTTATATAATGCCGACCGTGTCAAATTGACTGAAGGAACGAAAGGGACGGCAACACAGTCCGTGGCTTTCAAAGATGGAAAACTTACCTTGAACCCTGGACGAATCGAGCCTGCCGATCCCGCCTTCAATTCAAGCAGGAAGCCTTTAGCGGCTCAATTCGAATTTAAAGGCGAAAGCGTAGTGGTGGTGGCCAATCATTTCAATTCCAAGGGCGGTGACCAGCCGTTATTCGGCAAAAACCAGCCACCTGTCCTTTCAAGTGAAACGCAAAGGCTTCAAATTGCCTCCATCGTCAATCGGTTTGTCAGTGATATCAAGTCACAGGATGCCAAAGCGAATATCGTCTTGCTTGGAGACTTTAATGACTTTGAATTCTCGGCTCCGCTTAAAGCATTGAAGGGCAAAGATTTAACCAATATGATTGAGAAAGTCCCTTTTGAGAAACGTTATTCTTACACCTATCAAGGCAATTCACAAGTACTGGACCATATCCTGGTATCGAATAATATGGCCGCGGCCACAAAAGTCGATATTGTCCATATTAATTCATCCTTCATGGAAGTTCACGGAAGGGCTAGCGATCATGACCCTGTATTGATTTCAACCACTTTATCTGAATCAGGCGGAGTTGAAACTCCTGCTCCAGAAAAAACATATAATCTGACAAACGTTAAAACGAAAAAACTTTCGATTGCTTCACCTAGTGCTTTGATCGATCTTGATGAAGCATCCAGCATCGAAGAAGGTATCTGGTTAAAAGGCTCATATGCTGTACTCAAAGGCCTCGGGCTGAAGAATGCTGCTGTGACGATAAAACCGGATAAGGATGGTGCAATCATTGATTTTAGCGGCATGGCGGTGAAGGAAGTCATCATTGATAATGCCAATGTAAAAGAAATCAGAGGCGCTGAAAATGTTCAGAAATGGTCGGTAACAGAAGGTGTTGACACATCGAATATCAAGTTTGTCGATTCCAAGGGGGAAGCAATTGCTTCCCCTTTCGACCCTAAAGAAAACCATGCGCCCGTCGTGACGAAAAAACTGGAAAATCTTGAAGTGAAAGCCGGTTCAAAGGTCACCATCAATTTGAGTGAGCACTTCTCAGATCCTGATGGAGATAAGCTGACCTTTTCATCCACTATCGGTACAGTCACCGGTCAGACATTAACGCTTCCTGCAAATGAAGCTGGAACATACCTTGTCGCAGTCAAGGCCGAGGACCAGCAATCGGAAGCGGTTGCCCGTTTCACGTTGACCGTATCCAATGATAAGCCGCTTGAAGCTTATTACGAAACGGCGGCAGGAAAAACGGGAACGGAATTGAAATCGGTTCTGCACTCGATAATTAAGGGCCATACGATGTTATCTTATGATCAAGTGTGGAATGCCCTTAAAGAAACGGATGAAGATCCGGTGAACAAACAGAATGTCATCTTGCTTTACTCTGGAAAATCCATCTCGGAGAACGCGAATGGGGGCAATGCCGGACAATGGAACCGCGAACATGTTTGGGCAAAGTCCCACGGTGATTTTGGGACAAGCAAAGGTCCCGGGACAGACCTTCATCACCTTCGTCCCGCTGATGTGACAGTCAATGGCAAACGGGGCCACCTTGATTTCGACGAGGGAGGTCAAACATATAGTGGATGTGAATGTAAGTTTGATTCAGATTCATGGGAGCCGCCAGACCATGTTAAAGGTGATATAGCACGGATGCTATTTTACATGGCCGTCAGATATGAAGGAAACGGCGAGTTGGATCTTGAATTATCCGATACAGTCAATACGTATCCGAAGCCGCTTCATGGAAAGCTATCGACACTTTTAAAATGGAATGAACTCGATCCAGTCGACGATTTCGAGAGCCATCGCAATGATGTCATTCAGGACTGGCAAAATAACCGCAATCCATTCATCGACCATCCGGAATGGGCATCCGAAATTTGGGGTGCCGCTGAATCCAGAGATGAAAAAAAGGCGAGTTAAATCGGAGATCGAAGGGGAGCAGCCTGATGGCTGCTTTTTTTAGTTTGATTACACAGGTAATTAGAAAGTGCCTCACCCCGAACATGATTTTAAAAGAAAGCGGCATGTAAGTGAATGGGTTAATTATCTTAAAATACTGAAAAATCAAATATTACTTCTAAGTTAAATAATAAAAAATTTTGGTAGGTATGTTATGTAATATATGTTAATATGGGATATGCAATGAAAGGGTTTTCATTGCAAGAATGATAAAAATATTTTAATATAGTAATAATGCCGCTTTTTGATCTTCATTCACCTTAAAAGACGGTTAAAAAATTTATTGCCAGAAATGGGGCATTACACGATGAAATACAGATCTGCATTCGATATAATCGGTCCCGTCATGATTGGACCTTCAAGTTCACATACAGCAGGAGCTGCCAGAATTGGCAGAGTAGCACGGACATTATTTGGAAAGCAACCGAAGAAAGCGATTATTTCTTTATATGGTTCTTTTGCAAAAACATACAGGGGGCACGGTACGGATGTTGCTGTCGTAGGCGGGATCTTGGATTTCGATACGGATGATGAACGGATCCCTGCCTCTTTAACGATAGCGGAAGAAGCCGGTATGGACGTTTCCTTTACAATTGAGGATACTGTGATGGATCATCCTAATACAGTCAAGATCAGATTGTTCGACGAGGATAAGGAATTGGAACTGGTTGGGATCTCCATTGGCGGCGGAACGATAGAAATAACGGAGCTGAATACATTCAAGCTAAAATTGTCAGGGGAAAACCCAGCCATTTTAGTCGTGCATAACGATGTGTTTGGAATCATATCTTCCGTTTCGACCGTATTGGCGAATCATGAAATTAACATTGGTCATATGGAAGTTTCACGAAAAGAAAAAGGTCAAATGGCCCTCATGGTGATTGAAGTCGATCAGAAAATCCAGAGCGATGTCATGAAGGAAATTGAAGGATTGGAAAACGTGTCGCAAGTCATAAGGATGGTTGAATGATCATCATTAAAAGTGCTGGCATAGATATGGAGGTAAAAACATGTTCCGAAATGTAGCAGAGTTGGTTGAACTTGCTGAAAGTAAACAGGTAAAAATCGCGGAAATCATGATTTTACAAGAAATGGAGTTCTCAGGCCTGTCGAGAGAACAGATCATCGAAAAGATGGACAGGAATTTGACAGTGATGGAACAAGCGGTGGAAAGAGGTCTGAAAGGTGTGCAATCCGTGACAGGCCTAACGGGCGGAGATGCCGTTCTTTTGCAAAATTATATCAAGTCGGGCAAGGCACTGGCAGGTAATTTATTATTGGATGCCGTCAGTAAAGCTGTTGCGACGAACGAAGTGAACGCAGCAATGGGAATGATTTGTGCCACTCCGACTGCAGGTTCTGCGGGCGTTGTGCCCGGTACATTATTTGCCGTGAAAGAAAAATTAAACCCGACCCGGGCAGAGATGATTGAATTTCTTTTCACTTCCGCTGCCTTCGGATTCGTGGTTGCAAACAATGCTTCCATTTCTGGAGCGGCTGGCGGCTGCCAAGCAGAAGTGGGCTCGGCAAGCGGAATGGCCGCAGCTGCGATAGTGGAACTGGCCGGCGGTACACCAAGCCAAGCGGCAGAAGCGATGGCGATCACTTTGAAGAACATGCTTGGATTGGTTTGTGACCCAGTGGCTGGATTGGTTGAAGTTCCTTGCGTGAAACGTAACGCAATGGGTGCATCCAACGCAATAACGGCAGCTGACATGGCACTTGCGGGCATTACGAGCCGCATTCCATGTGACGAAGTGATCGATGCCATGTATAAAATAGGATTGACCATGCCGGTTGCACTTCGTGAAACGGCAGAAGGCGGCCTGGCTGCGACTCCTACTGGGCGCAAATTGGCAAAGGAAATTTTCGGTTCATATAAATAAACATTCAGTCCCATTAACAAGAGGTTTGTTAATGGGATTTTTAATTGGTCTTAAAAATAAATGAGGCTATTTTTGTGATTAAAAAAAGGAAATTAGAGGAAGACCGAGGGATTTGGCGTTTTTGGACACGGAGATGGAAACAGTCGTTAAAAAATCTGAATTATCAGTGAATATGGAGCTATAGCAACTTTGTGAGTTATCCCTTTCAATGATAAGATGAGTACGAAATTCACTATGGGAAGGATTGATTCTTCATTAATTTTCTCGAACTAACGTACACGTCGGCAATGGAAAAAGCGATGTTTCAGGCTCATGGAATCGGCTATGCACAATATGCTCAAAAACTGGAGCAACGCATGATGGTTGAACAAGAACGGGAACAGGATTATCTACAGGGCAGGCGTATATCAGAGGAGATGAGAGCCAATCTTTTTTGGGGGAGCTAATTTCGATCTGCGATATCGATAACATAAACGAAAAAATACAAAAGGAGCAATCGAAAAGATTGCTCCTTTTGTCCTGCCATAAAGGGTATTTTTCCATTAAAAAGAAGGAAACAGCACTTTTAAATAGAATGTACGTTCATGAAGAGGAGGAGGATCTTGTTGGAGAGAAAAGCATTGCTTGTATCAGCATTACCGGGATATGAAGAGGAAATTGGTCGGTGGCTTTGGTGTTTAGAAGATGTTCGCCGTACGCTTATATCGGAATTGACTGGAATCAGCCAAAATATACTCGATTCAAAAATTGATGAAAGGCACACTATAGGCTCGATGTTATATCACATCGCGCTGATAGAAGCAGATTGGTTATACGAAGAGGTCCTTGTTACGGAATGGGATTCGGAAGTATCCGCGTTGTTTCCGGTAGGGTGCCGTGCTGAAGATGGCTCCCTGAATCATATTGAAGGACAAACATTAGACGAACATTTCTACCGACTCAATAAGGTGCGTGAGGTATTTCTTTCAAACTTTCGCACAATGGACCTGACGGATTGGCGTAAACCGAGGGTACTTGAAAAATATGATGTCACACCTGAATGGGTCGTTTACCATTTGATTGAACATGAATCACATCATCGAGGTCAGATATTCCAATTGCTGAAGAAATTACGGAATGAATATGAAGTTAAAGAAATGTGATGTTTTAATCCCTGCTATCAACATCAGATTGTGGAGGTCTCACCCGAACCATGATTTTAAAATAGGACTAGATTATCCTTAGTGTTTTTTTACTGTTATCCACAGGAATGTTTAATAAATAAAGAACCTGAAGGCAAACTTGCTTTTCTTTCAGTCTGGAGCTGCCTTTATGGCAGCTTTTTGTATGTCGAGATACTTGGTTGTTGGATATTTATGGTGAATTACCCATAATAAGTTACGGTTTATGGTATATTGGTTAATGTCAATACGTCAACATGGTCCGGTGTGCTTACGTTTTTATTTGTCTTTAAATTAAAGAATAGATCCAAGCCTTCACGAAAGAAAGCAGTGAGGTTTCCGATCTTTATGAGGTTATAGCGGTCAGTGCTATAAAAGACGGTGACGCCATCGTAAATTGAAATTATGAAAACAAGACTTCTTGATGATTCCATATGGGATGAAACCATCAGAGACGTTTGTTAATAAAAAAAACTGTAGGCAAACTCTGAACTGCCCCGTAAATGTTAGACACCAAACTAACATTTACGGGGTGTTTTTTATGGCTAATTTTTCTGCCGAACAGAAAATATTCATTGTACGACTTTACCTTGAAGGAAAGCACAGCTATATGG
>NZ_JBFTMS010000056.1:0-53028 GCF_056397085.1 Peribacillus sp. 05N428
TTACCCGAGTGATAAAGATCTACAATAGTCTTTTTGAATTCATTATTATATTTTTTACCTGTATTCTTACGTTCCAAGACGGACACATCCTCTCAAAAATCATTGTAAGGACTTAACTAAAATGTGTCCATGAAACTATACTAACTCCAAAGGACCAAAATAAATATTAATTAGAAAATCGTAGCATTATTAAATTGGCAGATTAAAGGATATAATCAGGTAAAGCAGAGACTTGGGGGGAAAGAATTATGGAGTCGTTTTCAGCAGTTGCTAATTATCTAACTGACATGCCGAATCATTAGCAATTAAAGTCGTTGATAATATTGTTCAAAGACTTGGGATTGTCTTTTTTAAAGAAGATTTAGAGATTTACTACAGTGTTTACACTGAGTTTATAATAGCGAAAGGTATAACTTTAAATGGATATGAAGTACCTCAAGGATTTTTGGAAATGAGCCAAAAAAAAGGGAACGGCAAGCAGCCCTCAACTGCCAGATTTCAGGAAAAATAGGACGCTATCCTCATTTTCGATTGGGTCTTATAGAACAAATAACGAAAGTCTCCATAGAGCATGGACTTACCACTGAGGAAACTGTTGAAGTAAATAACGAGTTAACTATATGCTCGATACCACCGTTACTGAGACCATACTTGCTTTTGAACGACAGACAAATAGTGTCATTGATGAAAGAGAAAGAGAAAGAGAGTTAATTGAAAAACAAAAAGCGATTAATGAATTATCAGCACCAATTGTACCTATCCATGATGGTATTGCTATTCTTCCTTTGATTGGCAACTTTGAACCTAAAAGAGTTGAATATATTTTCAATAGCGTAATACCGGAAATTCCTTGATTAAAGGTTAAATATCTTATTATGGATTTTTATGGAATACTTACTATTGATTCATACGTTGCAAGTGAGTTATTTAAAATAAATGATGTTCTTCGGTTGTTGGGAATAAATATGGTTTTTACTGGTATTCGCCCTGATTTAGCAACAAAATCTATTACTGCAGGAATCGACTTTTCATCAATTAAGACGTATTCATCTGTTTTAAAAGCGATAGAAGTCATAAAATAATATATAAAATACCTTCACATTACTTAATAAAATGTACTTTCTATTAACTAATAATTTAGACCAATTAAAAGAGATTGAATTTGAAAGCATAAGTATTGAAACAACAAGCGATAAGATTACTATTTACCGAGTAGAGTTAACTGTGAATAAAAGAGAAGCTATCGAGAGAACCCGTCATATTTTCATAATGATATATTATAGGACGAGGAGTGTTTATATGATGATTTTGAAAGCGGTTAAAGAAGATGCTCAATCGATTTTAGTGATTCAAAAAGTATCTTATATACGTGAAGCTGAACTCTATAATAACTATGAAATTGCGCCACTTACAGAAACGCTTGATCAGATAAAAGAAGATTTTCAAAAGAAAGTAATTTTAAAATTCACTATAGAAGATAAAATTATTGGCTCGGTGAGAGGACATGAAAAAAACGGCGTTTGTTATGTCGAGCGATTAATGGTACATCCGGATGCTCAAAAACGGGGAATTGGCAAGCAGTTAATGATGGAATTGGAAAAGTATTTTCCTACTTGCGCGCGATTTGACCTATATACTGGGTCCTTAAGTTTTGGTAATATTCGTCTATATGAATCCATCGGTTACAAAAGTTATAAAAAAGAAATGATCCGTGAAAATATAGAGTTTGTATTTATGGAGAAAATCAATTGAGCAAAACTTTCAGCTGACAAATTGGGAGGAAAAAATGTTGATGAAAGCTAATCAGTTACTTTTGCAAAACTTGATAGATATCAATCCGCGCACAGGGGTAATTAAGCTTCATGATAAACGAATGGCATTAATCTCTGTTGAGGCACTTGGAATTTTACGTAATGACTTAATTAATACACTCGGTAAAGAACGAGCGAAAGGATTTCTAATGCGCTACGGCTGGGCTTGTGGCAAACGAGCTGCTGAGTCACTCAAGGAAAATTATGAATGGGGATCAACAAAGGAATTGATGCTGTCAGGAACAGCGATGCATACATTTGAAGGCATTGTCACAGTAGAACCCGATATTTTAGAAATAAATGGTGATCATTTATATTTTACAGGGTATTGGAAAAATTCATTTGAAGTCACCAATCATCTAGTTGGAAATAAGATTGGTCCTGAGGCAACCTGCTGGACGCTCATCGGTTATGCAAGCGGGTATCTAACGAGCGCCTTCGGGAAAGAAGTGGTTGCTTATGAGAAATACTGTCACGGGAAAGGTGATCAAGAATGTTACTTCGTCGCACAAACCGTTGCGCACTGTGATGAAGAGAATTTAAAAGATCTGCGCTATTACATGGCTGAATCATTACAATCCGTGTTAGAAGACGTCTATACGGAAATTGAGCAACTAAACGATAATATTATAGAATCCGAAGAAGTCCAAAATCAGTTGACTGAACTTTTTTTAGAAGACAAAGATATTAACGATATTACGCATACGATTTGCGATATAATTGGACGCAGTATCGTAATTGACCATTTCAAGGAAGTGTATTCTGCGCATTTTAAAAGTACAGAAGATTTACTAGCATATAATAAATGGAAAAATAGTAGTGTTGTGACAAAACAGCAAGAAGGTTTGTTTTTTGAGTCATTCAGTATTAAAAGCCATAAGATTCAACTTGGCAGACTAACGGTTATTGGGGATAAAAAGCTTGACCAAAGGGAGCAATTAATCATCAATCGTGCATTAATGGTGTTTACCATTCAAATGTATCATAAGCGTAAAATTACGGAATCCATATGGAAAAAAAGAGAAGACTTTTTTGATGAAATTATTGACAATAAGTTGTTAGATGAAACGACTTTGATAAGACAAGCGACAATTTTCGGCTTTAATCCAAATGAGCCTCATCGCATTATTGCGATTAAAGTCATTCCAAGAAAGATGAAAGATAAAGTCTTAAATTTTCTTTCGAATAAATACCCTGAACTCGATTTATTCATAAAAGATGGATATATCGTGATGATTATTGCGGAGGATAAGGAACAAGATATTGAAAGAATGTCTATGAATATCCTTGATGAAATCAAAAAACACATACCTGATGTCATCATACATATTGGTTCTGGACGTACCGTAGAATCGATACACATGATGAGAAATAGTTATATTGATGCAACCCGGATTTGCGATTTTGTTCAATTGACGTACCCAGTTAGCAGTAGACAAGCTACGTATAAAGAGTTAGAAGGCATTATGATGTTCTTAAAAGGCGCAGATCATAAGGAATTAATCAAATTTTATACAAAGACAATCGGAAGTTTAATAGAATACGACAATGAGAATTCTGGGAGTCTTCTCATTACGTTAAAATCATATTTAGATAATAACGGAAATCTTCAACAAACGGCGGATGATTTACATTTATCAATTGCTGGTCTACGTTATCGGATTGAAAGAATTGAGTCACTTAGCGATATTGATTTGAAAAAAGGATCAGGACGATTTAATGGGCAGTTGGCCACTAGAATCTATTTTGCGTTAAAAGTTGTGAATAGCCAATAAGAAAGGCGCAAGGCTCCTGGAGTATAGACAGATTAGGAAAATAAAATACTTTGAAAAAGGATGAATCGCTCACTGGTTCGTCTTTTTTAGTGAAAAGCTATAACACAGTAAAATTTGTTCGAAATCTTTTACGGTTACTAATATTCCGAATATAAAGTAATGTTTGAAATGTTCGTTGGTTATATAAAAAAGGAGGTTGTAATTAAGTATTGATTGATCCGTAATGCGGCGGATATTTTTTGAAGAAAGTTACGTAGGACGAATCACTTGTTTTCTCCTGTATTAAAGGTGCTTTTTAAGCAGACGAATTAACTGCTCAGCAAATTCTGTTAGTCGGTGGGCGCTTATTAGTATTTATTTACAGTTACCAACATTCAGAATGTAGCGTAATATTCAGTTTAGTAAGCGGTTACAAAAAACAAAGGGGGCACGTTAATGACTACAAAAGAAGCAGTTAGAATACCTATGACAGGAGCAGAATACCTGGAAAGTTTGAGGGATAATCGTGAAATTTGGCTCCACGGAGAAAAAGTGAAGGATGTTACAATTCATCCGGGATTCAGAAATAGCGCGCGTTCTATCGCAAGCTTATTTGACGCATTGCATAATCCAAAATATAAAGATATTTTAACAAGAGAAACTGACACTGGAAATGGTAGCTTTACACAACGCTTTTTCCATCCAGATCACACACCAGAAGATTTATTTAAAACGCGTGATGCGATTGCACAATGGGCGAAAATGTCTTATGGCCAAATGGGTAGATCACCGGATTATAAAGCTTCGTTCCTAGCGACACTTGGCGCAAACCCAGAGTATTACGGAAAATATGCGGACAATGCCAGAAGATGGTATAAAGAAGCGCAAGAGAAAAACTGGTTCTTCAACCATGCGATTATTAATCCGCCGATTGATCGCGATAAGTCGATTGATGAAGTGAAAGATGTCTTCATTCACTGCGTTGGTGAAACGGAAGAAGGCATTCTAGTGAGTGGTGCGAAAATGGTCGCAACAGGATCTGCACTTACAAACTATAACTTCGTTGCACATTACGGTGCACTCGCAATTCCAAGCGAAGAGTATGCACTCGTTTTCGTCGCAGATATGAATACACCGGGCATTAAACTTATTTGCCGCTCTTCATATGAAATGAACGCAGCAGTTACAGGAAGTCCTTACGATTATCCACTAAGCAGCCGTTTCGATGAAAATGACTCAGTGCTTGTATTTGAAAACGCACTCATTCCATGGGAAAACGTACTCGTCTATAAAGATATTGAAAAAGCGAATAGCTTCTTTGCAGAAAGTGGATTCCTTCACCGTTTGACATTCCACGGTGTTACAAGATTCGCAGTAAAACTAGATTTCATTTCAGGTCTATTGATCAAAGCATTAAGAGGAAATGGGACAGATTCGTTCCGCGGCGTTCAAGCCAATATTGGTGAAGTAATTGCCTACCGCAATATGTTCTGGGCCTTAAGCGATGCAATGGCATTGAATCCCGAAAAAGGTGCAAATGGAACAGTCTTGCCAAACTTAGAATACGGATTGGCATATCGGGTATTCATGTCCGATGGTTGGTCACATGTGAAAAACATTATCGAAACAGTCGTCGCAGGTAGCTTAATTGTACAGCCGTCTAGTTCAGCTGACTTTAAAAATCCTGAATTACGTCCCATTATCGATAAGTTATACCGTGGTTCAAATGGTATCGATGCAGAAGAAAAAATCAAAGTCATTAAATTACTATGGGATGCGATTGGTACTGAGTACGGCGGTCGTCATGAATTATACGAACGTAATTATTCAGGTAACAACGAAAACATTCGTTTAGAAAACTTGACGATGGCGAAAATGAGTGGCCAAGCACAAGAGTTTGAAAATTTCGCGCAACAGTGTATGGATGATTATGACTTAGATGGTTGGGTAAACCCGACTTGGATTAACAATGATGATGTCCAAGCTTATCAGAAAAAATAATTGAACAGATTTATTACTGATTAAAAACAAAAAAATGGGCTGTAATATAAATGGCTAATGAAAGAGTAATCGACATTTTTGAGGGTTTATTAAAAACGAAAGAACTGATTGCGGAAAAGAATTTTACGCAGAGTACCGTGAGTTTTGCCTTTGGTTTGATAGACTAGGACAATCTAGAGAAACTCCATTGTTTGCAGATGTATTTTACGAAACACACGTATTGCGCGGCATGTACGGCGACCTTACTATATCGAAGATGGACCAGTACTAACGGAGCCTTATACTACGCACTAATGAAAAAAGCGAAGTATTCCTCTTTACAGGGAAAATCAAATCATTAGATGGTACGCCTTTAGGGAATACGCATATTCGTATGTGGCATGCTGATGAAGAGGATTTTATTCACATTTTGCAGATTGTATTCCTGAATACAATGGAACTTTACGGTTAAAACAATTATTCCAACTTCTTATTAAATTCCAATGGGCGGACCGACTGGTGAATTTGTAACGCATATTGGCTCGCAAACCGTCCTGCACATCTTCACTTCATCATTGATGCAGAAGGTCATGATCAGCTCATTACACAAGTTTTCTTTGACGGTGACGAATGGCTAGAGACAGACGTAGCTGATGGTGTACGCGATTCTTTAGTCATTAAATTAGACAAAAAAGACTATTACACAGAAGGATCACTTGAATTTTCATTGCGCCCTTGCAAAGTTTTAATAAACACAAAGTAATTAATTAGATATATAGCTAGACGAAGCATCCCAATAAGTGGATATAGACGGCACTATGAAAAAGGTAGTGCCGGTTCTGCTTCATTTGCTCAAAGGATACCTACCATTTCATGACACCTAGTAAATAAAATCATAACGAACAGTGAGGGTACTTTAAATGAGATCATTCCAAAGTAATCAACTTGAACTTGAACATTCTGTAGTCACGATTGGTGCTTTTGATGGCATTCACCGAGGACATCAAGCTTTGATTAGTAAAGCAAAAGCACAGGCAAATTCTTATGGCGTTCCGCTTGTGGTTTATACATTTGATCCACCGCCTAAAGTCTGTTTTCAAAACCAATCGATGCTTACATCGTTACCCGAAAAGAAGAAATTTCTTGAAGAGCTAGGCGTTTCCTATACAGTTTTCGCTTCGTTTGATCAAGCTTACGCAGCGAGAAGTGCACAGGACTTCATCGATGAACTGAGTCGAATAAACCCAAAAGAAGTGTGGGTCGGACCTGGTTTCCACTTCGGCAAAGGGAAAAGTGGTTCTATTGAAGATTTGGACAAGGCTTTCAATGCATTTCAGCATCCTGTCGTCACTTGCGCAGCAGGAGAGGTTATATCATCGACACGGATTCGTAATTTATTACAGCATCAACAAGCAGAGCAAGCATACTATTTACTTGGTAGGGAGCCGTATTCTTTAAATAGTACACAATAAGAATTTACAGAAGGAGGATTTACATATGGATGCTAGAGAGTATAGGAATTGTATGGGACGATTTGCAACTGGCGTCACGGTTGTGACCTGCAGAACTGAAAGTGGTCATCACGGACTGACAGCGAACTCATTTACTTCGGTATCACTAGATCCACCACTCGTATTGGTCTCTGTCGACCGGAAAACGAAAGCGTTCGAGCATATGAAAAATAATGCGTTCACGATTAATATTCTAAAGTCTTGTCAAGAAGATGTGGCGATGCATTTTGCAGGACGTCCAAAAGAAGAAGAACCTTTCACATGGATTGAAGGCGATCATACACCACGCCTTGCTGAATCACTTGCTTTTATTGAATGTGCACCGTGGCAAGAATATGACGGTGGAGATCACGTCTTATTTGTTGGAGAGGTCGAAAATTTTGCGTATACGGATGATGACGCACTCACTTATTTCTCGGGCAAGTTCGGACGTTTAGCCGCAGAAACACAAAAAGCTTGAGACTATTAATACCAATTCAAAGATTGCTTATGCGAGCTGTTAACAATCGAGGAATTGTGGGGTCTTAGATCCAAATCAAGAGTTAAAGTTTAGAGTTTTGTCTTTGCAGGAGCATTTGGAAACTAATCTGTACCGTTAGTTGAACCAGAAAAAGGGCGTTAAATAAAGTCATTTCTGAAAATTTAAGGAATGGATGAATTTTTCCATCAATAGATTAATATTAACATTAGTTGTTAGATTTAAAACAAATGGAAATACAACCTTATCGAAGTTTCTGGTGCGAAAATAATGCACTAGAACCATAGAATGGTAATATCCTGTTAACTTTGGGATTAAGCAGCAACTCCGAACAACTTATGAATGAATCCAACCTCATTTTGGGCAGACTTTGCCGGTTGATGAGGTTGATCTTTTTTAACCATATGTATAGCTTCGATACCACTCAAAATATAGGTGGCTGTTCGAAACGATTTCAATCCCAACATAGAACGGACCCGTTTTTTTATAAAACGATGATCTTGTTTCACAATGTTGTTCGATACCGTATTTGTCGTACTCGTATGCCTTCTGGCATACTTTTTTCTTCTTTTAACTCTTGCTTTAAATCAAGAATATTTTCATATCTTCAATCTTTAAACCATTTTGGATCTTTTAAGAGCGCACCATTCAATTGAGTCCAAAATCCAGCAAAAATTCCTCTGAATATGACGAGTTTCTTCTATTATATATACTCTCCAAACACATCTGATTTCCACAAATGAATTGCATGTCGTTCTTTTTCAAAAACCTTCTCCAAATAAATCTCTGTAGTGGAGAGCTGCTCATGGCCCAGACTCTTCATAATCTGATAGACATCCACTCCATTTAAGTGAGAAATGATGGCAAAAGCATGCCTGAAGGTATGAGGACCAATGGAAGAGGAACGAAACTTCAAAAAAGGCAAACCACTCTCCTTAATGGCTTTTGTTATGTATTGAGACAAATATGAGGGAGAGTAGGCACGGCCGGTATTGGTCGTAAAGAGCGGGTCTTCTCCTTCTGCTGCATCTATATCGTCGAGCCCTCTAGCTGAACGGAACATGCGAATGCTATTCATTCCTTTTTCTTTCAGTGGGATTTGCCTTCTTTTATTTCCTTTACCTAGTACCTCTAAAAAATACGTGCTGGTAATGGAATCGTATTGAAGATCCTTGACTCGGAGTCTTGTAAACTCTTCATTACGCATGCCTGTCATCGTTAGGATATGAATGATCGAAAAAACGATGGGGTGGTGGATTTCCCTGAAGTAATCAAGTAGCTGAATGACTTCCTTCGGTCCCAAATCACGGTTCGGTCGATCATCTTTACGAATATTGATCTTAAAGAAACCTTCATGAATGGGCTCCGTGATATAGCCTGATTCGAACAGGAATGTCAAAAAACTCTTAATGATGGTTGTCTTTCTGGATAATGTGGCAACGGAATACGCTCCTTTTGTTAAGACATAAGGGCTTTTTTCCGATAACCATTCCTGATATCTTCGAATGTGGCGGGGGGATAGCGATTTAAAGAGGGAACCCTCCACAACTTTTTCCAAGTCAACATGGATTTCCACTGAATAAGTGAGCATTTGTTCAATAAATTGAAGAAGTTCCCGCTCATAGGCTTGGACGGTGCGGGTGGACTTTTCATGTTGCCGTTTTAAATGTTCTCGCCTATGAAGATACCACTGTAGCATGTCTACATCGCTAAAATCGGAAAAGGGATCTTTCCCATTCTTTTCTGTCGCATCTAATCGTTCTTGTAACGTGTGGATTGAAATGTCTGACAGACTTTTTTTCCATGCACTGCTCTGAATCTCTTTCGATTTATCTATCAGTTCATGCATACCTGTATCCCTCACTTTTATATTTCACTTATTAATAAGTTAACGTTATATCTAGTACTTTCCATATCATGAATACTACTTACATTATAACAAACTACAAGTATTAATTAATTATGGAAGACCTAAATAAATCCTATCTTTATTTAGGTGTATTATAATTAGTATATAATTAGATTCATAAATTATGATAATATTTTTTGATTAAAATATTAAATCTATAATGTTTATATAAAAGGAATTTTTAATTATACTTATTTACATCAATATTATATATTATGATAGATATAGGAAATGAATAGTTAATCCTGTGATGGATAGAAATATAACAATAAAAGATAAAAGGTGAATAAACAAATTATGAATAAACTAAAAAATGAAGAAAACACGCAGACTGCATCTTATGAAATGGGGGAATTGGTTTATGTTCTCCAAACATGTACGGAAGATGAAGACCCAGAGAGTTTTTACTACTTTAAACAATTTGAAAAAAAAGAAGGCGTGATTTTGGATGTGATTGAACACCCCCGTCTCCAATATCGTGTGAAATTTGGCCAGGCGGAAGCTGTCTTGTATCATGAGGAATTGACGAATGGGAACCAACGGGATGTTCCCATAACAGGAACGGATCATCAAGAAGGATGGGAAGGGGATAAAGTGGAATGGTATACACAAAAAGAAGTAGCGGATTTATTAGGCGTATCCAAGGCAACGGTCTACCATTATGGAAAGCAGAAGAAAATCATTAAGATACTGGACCCACATCGATTACATAAAGAGGCCCGTTATCAAAAAGCGGAAGTGGATCGATTAGTATATGAAAAACAATCTTTCCCTACTGGCATGAGTCCTAATGAGGTTGCAAAGAAATTAGGATTATCTGTACAAAGTGTTTATAAGTATATTCAAGATGGTTCCATAAAAGCTGAGTCTATCCCTTATGGTGATGAAAGAATCACATATGTAATATCGGAAACAGCCTATCGGGAAGCAGAAAAAACACTTAAACCATCTGAAATACAGCGACCGAAAAAATATGAATATTATAATTCAAAAAATGACATTGCTTTGTATCAAAGATTTCATTCGTCTAAAATTCCAGAGGCACGTGTGGTTCGTAATGAAGAAAATGTATTTGGTTTTTACCTACCCAATATCCAAAAGTGGTTAACGTATGAAGAAGGAATGAAAAATCATGCCTTAAAGCCATCATACTTGATCCACCAACCTCCTTTGGATTATAAGGGCTATGTTGAGCTTCGGATACCAAAAAATGAAGTTGTATTTTACCCCTTCATTGACTACTTATATGAAATATGGGGAGTGGAAAACATCCGACTTAGGGAACAAATTGACACAGTTTTACTTTACGTCAAGGCAGGAGAAAAGCCGTTAATATCTGAGGTGTTTGGTATTGCCGATATCTTACCGTATTTAACTAATGGAGAAATGCACCATGAAGAAGATACTTTGATATTACGAAGTCCATATAGAAAAACTAGTTTTGAATTACCAAATGAATTGTTAGAAACAATTTCAGATTTAGCTAAACAAAAAGGGATAAGTATTAGTAAATGGGTTGAGAATACATTGTCGTCGAAAATAAATTAACTAGGAAGTAATTTATTTGGGAAATACGAATCAAATAATATACCTATTCTTTCAAAGGCAACATCATCTTATTTTGACATACTTATCATAAGCTAGCAATAATGAATGGTATAATAAGGTTATAAGGATGGACTAGTTGGTTTAAAACATAAATATATAATTAAGCACCGTGAATTATTTATAAGTCAAAAAACAGAAGAGGCGATTCTATGCACATAAGGGAGTTTGTAAAAAATTTCACCAATCATCCAGTACTTTTTGTGGGTACAGGGATAAGTCTTAGGTATCTAGAAAATTCTTTTACATGGGATGGTTTACTATCTTACATTTCAAATAAGATTAAAGGAACTGATGAATTTTATTATGATATAAAGTCCAAGTATGAAAAAGACGGGACTTTTGATTACTCTAAAATTGCAAAAGAACTTGAAAATGAATTTAACGAAGTACTAAAAAATGATCGGGATGGTGAGTTTAAGGATATTAATGATGTATTTTATGAAAATATGAAATGCGGGATAAACATTAGTCGTTTTAAACTATATATTTCTCAATTATTATCGAGTTATAAAATTAAGGAAAGTAAACAAATTGAAATATCTGAGTTGAAAAAAGTAAGAAAAAATATTGGGTCAGTAATCACTACAAATTATGACAGTTTTATAGAGGATATATTTGAATTTAAGCAACTCATTGGTAATGAGATTTTATTAAGCAATCCTTATGGTTCAGTCTATAAAATACATGGTTGCGTCGAGAATCCTGGTAAGATCATTATCACGGAAGATGATTATAAGATTTTTGATGAAAAATATGAATTAATTAGGGCACAGTTGTTATCGTTGTTTATCCATAATCCTATAATATTCTTAGGCTACAACATCGGCGATATAAACATTAAAGGAATCCTAAGAACCATTTTTACATATATAAATCCTAATACACCAGAAGCAGAGAAAATTAGAAGGAATTTCTTACTTGTTGAATATGATGAAGGTTCTCAGAATCCTGAAGTTACTGACCATGATATTGATATGAGTGGATTCTCTACAATCCGAATAAACAAAATAAAAACGGATAATTTTTTAGAGATATATAAACATTTAGCTGATTTAAGCCTACCTGTGTCAGCCATGGATATTAGAAAAGTGCAGACTATAGTTAAAGAGATATATGCTGGGGGTAATATAGAAGTTAGTATTACAGAGGATATAGATGCTTTAAAAAATGGTGAAAAAATCTTAGCTATTGGTTCATTAAAGACAATAAATTATGAATTTCAAACAACATCAGAGTTAATGGAAAACTATTTCAAAATTATTGATGAATCTAACCATCAACTCTTAAAGTTAATTGATAAATATAGAATTCAAAAAAATCAGTATTTCCCTATTTACGGATTTAGTAAAATTCAGTTAGAGTTGGAAAGCACTAGAACACTAAAAGATATTCAAAATGAGAAAATCAGTAATTTAATTAGAGGTGCAACTGATTTTGCTGAAGAGCATACAAATATTAAGGATATTTTACAAGATGATAATATATCTCAATCCAGAAAGAACTTAGCTATAGTATTAGGAATAGTAAAAGATAGAATCCAACTAGAGAATATACAGATAAGAAAACTACTGATTATAGAAAACTACTTTGTGTCTATGATTATAAAAAGTATGCTGAAGAAGACGATAGACTTGTCCTCAGTAAACTAAGCGGTGTAAATTTGTCTTAAAGGTATTAAAAGGAACGACGGGGGTAATTTATGAACCATGATCAAATAGTCCAGGAAAATAAAACAATTGGGCTACTAACAGATACAGACATCAATATTTGTTTGGAAAATGAAGAGATAATAATTCACCCTTTTGAAGATTATAACTTAACACCTGCGGGCTATAACCTGACACCATCTGATTTTATTTTATCCATCAATAATCAATTATTGGTCAAAATTCACTTTGATGAAAAAGAAAAATTTTGTTTCATAGAACCTAATGATACCGTAGTTATTATGACTAGAGAAGCTTTAAAGATTGGTAAGAATATTGCTGGGACTTTTCATTCAAGGGTAAGTATAGTTTCAAAAGGATTGGGACATATCTCAACTACTCTTGATCCTTTATGGCAAGGGCCTCTATTAGTTTCTATAAATAATCCTACTAAACGTCGTATCAAGTTAACATTAGCAGAAATACTTAATAATCAGAAGCAGGTATCTTCTAAAGAAGAAAATGAGTATAAAAATCCTGAAAAAGAAAACCTAACTTTTAGGTATTCAGCATTTGTTACTCTTATGTTTACTAAAACAGCATCCACTGCTACTAAATACCATAATAATCCTTCTGGTCGATTTGACTTACTTAGTAGAATAGTAGATAAACCAAATAATAGAAGAATTTTTTCCTGGACAAAAAAATACAAACATTTTCTTAAACTAAAAAAAATGATTGACTCGATTGGATCTATAGATTTTATTAGTAATGTTGACCCTAATAAAAATGTCGTAACCACTAAAGAAATATTCGAAGACAATTATAAAGGATTTGCGGAAGTACTTCAGTTTTATACAGATCAGGCTCATGATGTTAGTGAAAAAATAAAGAATTCAAATAATTATCGGAAAATTTCGTTTAAGATATTGAGAATTTCAGGAATTATATTAGGAACTTCTGCGCTGCTCTATTTTATTTGGAAAGTAAGTAAAGGAGCTGCAGAAGATGGTATGGTTTCTTATTTTAGTATTATAATAATGGTAATTGCATGGGCTTTTACACAAATAGTAAATATAGGAAGGAATATAAAGTAAATGACGAAAGAAATAAAAGTAAGAAAAATTCACCCCGATGCCAAAATTCCAGCATATGCTCATCATGGAGATGCAGGGATGGATCTATTTTCTATTGAGGAAATAATTATTAATCCTGGTGAGTCGGTTTTAGTTAAAACAGGTATCCAACTCGAACTTCCAACAGGAACTGAAGCTCAAATTAGACCTAGAAGCGGATTAGCATTAAAACATTCTGTTACTGTCTTGAATACTCCTGGAACAATAGATCAAGGGTATAGGGGAGAAATAGGGGTTATTTTAATTAATCACGGGAAAGAAAAGTTTAAAGTAGAGAAGAGTATGAGGATTGCACAAATGGTAATTTCAACTTTTTTAAATGTTAATGTAAACTGTGTTGATTATCTTACTGCTACTGAGAGAGCTGAAGGTGGGTTTGGTTCAACAGGTACAAAATAATAAGTGATGACATGGTTTTTGGTAGTTATAACCTGTATTCCTCAACATCCAATTCCATTGTGTAAGTCCTAAGTCCACGTATAAGCAATCTTATACGTTATGGGAATATGATAGTTCGATGGAAAGTAAGGACAAGTATAATACAGATGCACTATCTACCCCATTAAGCTTCCTTGGTTACTGGTCATGGACATTTGAGCACGTCTCTCAAAATTCACACTCAAAACCTAAAAAGGAGAAGTCTAGAAATTCTCCTTTTTCATTTATTCCTTTTTAAGATAATTGGTTCTTCTTTCTCCCAGCTGTTTCGCATCCTTTTTAGCCTTCTCCTGCTCAGGGTTTGTATATAGGGCAGCTGTTGTGGTTGAAGTATGACCAAGTTGAGTCATCAGTAAATGGATGTCTCCTGACTGCTCCATTAATTTTGTCCCATAGGTATGTCTCAGTTTATGTAGAGCCATCGACTTATTGGACTTAAATGCCTTCGTGTATTTCTTTACTAGAGCCTCAATGGCGCGGTTAGAAAGAGGGGTGGCTCCATCATTCATCCTAGTCAAGAAAAAATAGGCGTATCATCATTTGACTTAAACTTTCCGATCGCACAGCTAAATAATATTTTATGTCCTACATAGAAGGGGGAGAGACTGCCACAACATCCTTTTTTCCACCCTTACGTAAAACGTGAATCTGTATTTCTTCAAAACCCAAGTCTCGCAGCCAGATTGGATAACTCATTCACCCGGATGCCGCTTCCTAAGAAAAGAGATTGATGGGGATGTTTGTCCGTTCCAAAAAGACGGCCGGTGGTTCTGGCTATGACCATCACATAGAGAAAGTGGAGCTCACCCCTTACCCTATTGGCTTGCTGCAATTGTGAAACCGAATCTGCTTATAAAAAATTAAAAAGGTTTCGGGAACTTTCCGAAACCTTTTTGTCTACAAATGGGGGCTCTATAATATAGAGCCTATATGTTATTACCTTTCACAAGCATAGTTGTCTTTATCGCGGTCCATACTTGGTACATAAGCAGGATGACCAGCTGGAACACCGTTTGGATATGTATCTCGTAAATCAGTACAGTTTGCGAAATCTTCCCTTTCTCCTGACGATATAGACGCAGTTGATTGATCTGAATTTTCTTTTGCAGTAGAGGTAGAAGTATCTTTACTAGCAAGTTGAGTATTTAAGCTATCAACTTTGTTTTGCAGACTTGTATTTTTAGTTGTTAAATCACTAATCTTTTCATTTAATGAATCTTTTTCTGATGAGAATGCCTTTTTTTCTTCTTCCAATGTTTTTAAATTATTTTCATATTCGGTAATATTAGATGCTGTTTCTTTAATTTCTGACGTAAGATCCGTAATTTGTTTTTCAAGCTTTGAATTTTCTAATTTTAAAGTATTATTCTCAGCTGTTAACTTTGTATTTTGTTCTATTTCATCATCAAGTTTAGCTTGAACTCCTGTATCCAAAAACGATATTCCAACAATAAAAAATATTATTCCACCAATGAGCGAGGGGTAAAAAATCTTTTTGGATAGTGTTCTTTCTTTGTTTTTAATCTTTTTGATAAAGTGGTAGAGTAGGTAAAAAAAAGAATATAAAATAGCGAGAAAACCTAATAATGCGATGGCTGGCATAACTAACACTCCCTTAAAAATAATCATTACTAACCACTAAAATTTATATTTTTAGACTAAAAAACAAGCACTTATTTGCAAAGCTTCCTTTCTAGTAGTATATATCTATAATTCTACAAAAAAATTCAATTTCCTTTTTAAATGTTTAGTGATAGCATCGGATTTTCTTTTTATATATTGACATTTGAAAAGAAAACCCTTAAAAGGACTTCGACAGATACTGTAACGTGGTATTAGAACGAATATGGTCGGGAAATCAAATTATGCGGATTCAAAGGAGGTTTGCAACATTCACCAGTAAGGAATAAGACTACTCAATCAAGCCCGAAATATAGGTCAACAATGGTGAGAGCCGTTTGCAGTGTAGATTTTCTTTTTTTTATAAAACATTTAATTCGATATATCTGGAAGTACAATACAAATGTAATAGGACAAATAACCCAACACATATGTATTAGTAAGGTTAAAATATGTGGAGGTGGAGGCATGAATTTAAACGGTATCAAAATAAGTAAAATAGATATTAGCTTAATCGTGCCTATATATATAGAATCAGTTACTGAATCTGCTGTTCAGAAAAGAATCAAATTATTAATTGAAGGTGAAGATTTACCTAGCTATCCAGTAGTCGAAAAGGATAAATATGAGGAAAAGTATTGGCTCGTATCGGGGTATTTAGAATATTTAGCCTATAAGCATTTAACTAATACAAGAAAACAGAAAATGTATGTAACTGTTATAGAGCAGGTATTTTCAAATATAACAACGCAACGTATAAAACTCCTAAGAAAGATGTTCCAAGATCATTCTAATTGGTTTGATAAACATTACTTACTTAGTTGCCTATTGAATGAAGATTTAAGTATAGAAGAAATTTCAAAGAAAATTGGTGTAACTAGTACGGATATAAATAATTATTTGATTCATCGTGAGATACCAGAGAATATTATAGAAAAAGCTCATAAGAATAAGGGAAGTTTTAGAAACTTAGAAAAAATAAGAAGATTAAATTCACACCGTTTTGTGAAATATCTCCTTTACGAAAGAGCTGTGTTACCTAAATGGGATAAAGATAGACTAACAACGGATAAATTGCAAAAAATTCAATGGTTACTAAACATTAAAGAATTTAAAATGTTAAACTGGCAAGGGCAATGCGATATAATTCAAAAAGCTTTTATTTATAAAGAAATACTTCTGACAAAGTGGGAAGAAGATTGTCTAAACAAGTTATCCGAAAAAGAACATACTATGATTAGAAACTTTGGTGTATCATTGGCTCAAAATTTAATAAACTAACTGTGCATTCTCTTTTAAAAGATCGCACTTTCTATTAGGCAGTTTAAAAAAAACTGAGGAATGGTTTTTCATAACATTGACTTTTGGTCGCCATTTATTTAACCATTTCCAAATGGCAGAAGTATAGATTGTACCTTATGTTTTCATTTCTACACACGTAAAAAAAAAGAGAAGACTAGAAAATCTTCTCCTTTTTCATTTAATCCCTTTTACGAAAATTGATTCTTCTCTCTCCCAGCTGTTTCGCAGCCTTTTTAGCCTTCTCCTGCTCAGGGTTAGTATAAAGCGCAGCTGTTGTGGTTGACGTATGACCCAGTTGAGTCATCAGCAAATGAATATCTCCTGACTGTTCCATTAAATTCGTCCCATAGGTATGCCTCAGTTTGTGTGGGGACATGGATTTATTGGACTTAAAGGCCTTCGTGTATTTCTTTACTAAACTCTCGATGGCGCGATTGGAAAGGGGGGTGGCTCCATCATTCACCCTCGTCAAGAACAGATAGGCTGCATCATCGTTAGATCCCCTATATCGTTCCGTTCGCACAGCTAGGTAATCTTTTATGTCCTGCATGGACGGAGGAGAGACTGCCACGACATCTTTTTTTCCACCCTTACGTAACACATGTATTTGTTTTTCCTCGAAATCCAAGTCTCGTAGCCTTAAGTTGGATAACTCATTCACCCGGATGCCACTTCCTAAGAAGAGAGATAAGATCGCAAAGTCACGTTCCTTGTCCCTTTTAAAGTATATGAGTTTCCTGGACTTTTCAGGTAGCTCTCTTTCATAGTCATGCTTCACGAATTCAAGAAACCGAGCATCCTCATCATTGTGGAAAATCTTCGTCGATATTCTGGAAGCACGCGCCCCCAATGTTTCCTTCACTTTATTCACTTCAATTTTCAACATGACATTCCGATAGAAGTAAGGCTCGCCGTCTTCATTTTCCGTCTGGGTCGTTAAATACTTGAAAAGGGAACGTAATGCTGAAATTTTCCGATTGACGGATACCTTTTCCGCTTTTTTTGTTTCCTGCTTATTGATGGGGATGTTTCTCCGTTCCAAAAATTTGATAAAGGATTGAGCTTCGATCAACTTCAACTTTTCCAGCACGGACAGGGGGATATCCTTAATATGCTCCTGCTCAGCAATGCCTTCCGCAATCAGCCACTCCAAAAATAGTTTATAATCAAGAACGTAATTCAAGAGGGTGGAAGGGGACCGGGTATCCAATTTATTATCAACATATTCAACGATATAGAAAGGCATGGACTTAACCAGCTGTTCCAATTTCTGCTCATGGACTTGATGTTGTCTGGTATTGGCCATTGTTTTACTCCTTTTTTCACTTTAATCTATGCGTAAAATTCAATTTTTACGAATAGTTGTTTACATAATCATTTTATGTTCAAGTTACTAACTTATGTAATAGCCCATGATTGGAAGGAAAGGACTGAAATAATTAGTTTTTCACTGGAATTTTTACATACTCATATTTTTCTGGATTTTGAACTTTATGATTTTTGATAGCAACTTCAGCAGCATCTTTAGTTTCAAAAACTTCATCTACCTTGAATGTTTCTTTATTTGTATGAAGATCATAAACACGAATTTTGTAATTCATCATAAAACCCCTTTATCAGAATTTAAGGATTTGTTTTGTATAGTCGGTAAAATCTCCAAGATGGTTTTCAACAATTTGCTGCAAAATGTCTATATTAACCGTCTGGTAGTCATGAACGGCTATGTTTCTAAAACCCACCATGGCCTTTAATCGTTTGACAGTATTTTCGTCGATAATTAAAGCCCCATGAAGCATATCAAAAGCATCTCTGCTGGTTTGAGGCAACCCTAATTTCTGTTCAGCTACAATATGCATAGCCAAGTCGATTGACGCTTCGCAGGCTCTTTGTATATTGAGTATGATGGAGTCTTGTTTGGTATAGTCCTTCAGGTTTTCTGGATTGTTTTCATATACAACCTTAACCCGATTCATGCAACGTTCTATAACACTGATTTTGTTCAATATCACATCATTCTTCATAGATGGTCCCACTTTCTCCTATTTTTTTTAAGATATTTACGCGTTCCTCGTTCAATTTAGCGTACATGCTTAGTGCAGTCATTTGGAGGTTTTTAAGAAGAGTGTCATTCGCTGAATATATAACGGTACCGGTAGTATATATCTGGGCTTTAAAAACCGTGGATGCTGTACGAATATTGACCAAATCCACCTCAATTTTCAGAATATCTGCTAATTCCTGTGCTAGCTGAAAAACTTCATATGTAGTAAGCGATTGATTCTCACTGTAGAAAGCAATATCGATATCACTGTCTTTATGTGTAGAGTTTTTGGCATAAGAACCAAAGATAATAATGAAAACCGGATCTATTTTTTTTATGAGAGTATCTTGAATGGTTTGGAATATCTCTGTATACATAAGACACGCTCCTTAATGATAATATGAATATTATACCAAACGTCTATTCCTATGTCCATTTATGCGTAAAACAGAGATTTTACGCATAAATAAAATATAACTAACTTTCCCCATTATCGTATAGTGCTCTCCTCTCCACATTCTCCTGGCTATATGTATACCCGTGTTCTTACCCTGTACAGCTTATAAGGCGAACAGCCTGGCGAAAAGAAAAGAAAAAAATTCGCCTCGTAGTATAATTTAATGATTAGACAAAACGGCATGGAGTATACCTGTTCCGATGCGGACATAATAAGGACAGCCTAAAATACTACTTCAATCGTAGAACAGGTGGACTTACTTGCCGGTATAGATATATCTTACATAATCATCTAAAGCTCAAAGATTAATTACCTTAAACTTTAGATGATTATATTTTTAAGTTAATTTCAAATAATAACAAGGCTTATTGTTATTTAACAGAGTTTCAAAACTATCTATCTTCCAACCTCTATATTGCCTATCATCATCAGCAATTCCTAGTTTAAGAGTAACATTATTAGAAAAATTAAAATCTAAGTGGTGTAATGGATGGGTTAATGCATTACGCCTAGATTCTGAATCATCATAGTCGTATCTTAAATATCCTGGTTCAAATAAATATAAATACCTTATTAGTCTCCATATATAGTTATCTGATATTGTTACATCAAGTTCTACTTCTTTTATAGCTTGGAGAATTTGCTCATAAAAGTCCAATGGCTCAATCTCTGAATGTATTCTATCTACAAATGCATCATCCTCAAAGAGGATTTTTAGAATGCTAATAGTTTGATTATTTATTCTTTCTCCCTCTAAATCAAAAATAGCCCATCTATTACCAAACATATCGTCTGTTTCCTCTTCATTTTCCGTTAAAGTAAACGGAAAATTAAAAGAGAATTTTTTATATACCTTACCATCATTAATCAAGGTAAATATAATTCTGCTCATCTTATCTATAATTATCTCGCAATGCCCTAATCCAACGTCATGCTCGTTATTTACAAATATATCTGGAATAGTATTTAATAATAATCCTAAAACATCAGATTTCTCTCTAATGTTAACGTTTGCTTGATCATATAATGTATGTGTCAAATAAAAAGATATTTTTTTCATAAGTATCACTTTATTCCTATGTTAATTAAATTCGAATAAATTATTTCTCTTATTTGTTTCCTATTAGTAGAGTCTGGTGCAATCATATAAACAATTCTCCTTAAGATATCTTGCTTAACGGGATCTTGAATATCAAGTTTTGCATTAGGCATTTGATGGGCAATTTCATTAAAGACTTCATCTACTATATCTCTTTGAGAAACAGTAATATCATTAATATCTAAAGTCAATTCTGCTTGATCAATATATTGTTTAGGCTTGTTAAAAATCAACTTATTTGAAGCCTTTATATTATTTAATCCTTTTGAAACAGAATTAATAAAACCTTCGTTATTTTTCTTACTTACGAATAGATACGAAGTAATAAATGATCTTGTTAATGTCATATATAAAGAATTCCGTTTCCTAACGTTTTCTCCTATACTTTCATGAGAAACACAAATTACAAATGGAAATTCAAGACCTTTAATATTATTAATATTACTTATCGATAATGTATTTTTCTTGAGTGTTTTCGAATTATATAAAGTATTAACTTTCCAATCAAAATGAGTACCTACACGTACGCCTATCTGTCCCATTAAATCAAAATATTTATTACCTTTATCAATAACTACAATTGCAATATCTTCTGGACCAACAGTAGGATTTTGCTCTTTTATTTCTTCAATTGTTTCGATTAATTTAGAGCCAAATTCGGGGTTTTCATATTGAATCAACTTAATACTTTCTATTTCTTCGTAATCAAGATCTGTAAACTTACGTAGAGGTTCACGAGTAAGTACCATTTCATCTTCAGTAACTTTCTCTATATTGTATCCACAAGCTTCCCACTGCTCATTGGTCAGTTTTCTAATACCCTTTTCTTCAAATAACCCAAATCCTACACCATGAGCTAGCATTAAAGTTCTTGGGTCTGTTCGATAACATTTATTAAGAAGAAAATCTGGCGATGAATCACTTGTATTAGCTTGGAAAATATTTTGAAAAATATCTCCTGCAACATAAACTGTATTACTTGTAACAAGTTCACATAATTCGAAAAAGCTTTCTTGAAAATCTTGGCTTTCGTCTATTAATACATAGTCAAACATAGGTTGGATATCCTCTTTAATATTTGACAAAAAGTTAATCGCTTCTCTACAAGCAGAATCAAAGCTTCCCTGCATTAGCCCCTGAAATGGAATACCATATTTTTTACAAATCAGACTATACATCCCGACGTTATTCGGATCATTTTTTGAGCCCCAACTATGCATTATCCACAATCGTTCTTCCCATTTAATCTGTTCTTCTACTTTCATAAAGTCAAAAAATAATGGAACACGACTTTTTAACGAATTGGCAAGGGCTTTATTAAAGCAAGTAAAAGCAATTCTATTTTCATCATTCTCTGTATATAATTCTTTAACTTTATGCAATAGTAATTCAGTTTTACCAGTACCCGCCAACCCTTGAATTGTTATTCTTTCATCATTTTTCTTTTTAAAAATGAATCGAGTTTGATCACCATCAAATAAAATAATATTTTGTTTTACTTTTTCTAATGTAGTTTTGGGCAATTCCTCAGTAATTTTATCAATATGGTTGATACTACCAATACTTAGAGATATCAACAATTCAATCTGACGACTCTTGACTTTATCTTCAATCTTAAACTGTGTTAGAAATTCACTTATATCTTGATCTGATTTTGGGACATTTGTATCTGTTAAAAGTTCATTTTTCCACTTTCTAGGTCTCCCTAATATTTTCCGATATTCATATCGGTCTGAAAGATGTCCTAAATCCTCAAAAAAGTCTTCAAAATAATCTTCAAAACCCTCTTCATTGCCACCATTATTTACAATAATAATTTTATGATTGGGTATCAAAACTATCATTCCTGAAGAAAAAGAATAAGTATATTTCTTTTCAGCAAGTGGACTATGTATTACATATGTTGGTAAAGCATTTTCTTCCGCATATTGTTCTATATTATTTATAAATAACCTATTAGTTTCATTAATCTCGATATTCGAGAAAAAATAGGTACTAGACATAGTAATTATTCACTTCCTAATTCTAAATTGATATTTCCTTCAATACTCTGGTCTACAATATAATCAATTAGTTCTTCGCCAATTTTTGAATATCACTCTGCTTGTGTAATAGATAAACCTAAGCAGTTACTTAAATATTTCGAACCAAAATTAGCTGCGCAATATTGTAAAGCAGCATTCCTTAAATCTCTGGGATTAATTCCTATAAACTCTTTAATAATTTTATCCAAAAGCTTATCATATAAGTCTTATATGAACAAAATAAATATTAGTAATTTCCACCTTTTAATTTCAACTTTCTATCCTCTAATAATAATTGTAATAATACTAAATCTTCTTTAATCAAATATATCATTCTGCTATCATTTAACAAATTCCTTTTTTTCAAGAATAAAAATATTTACTAAGCGAATCCCTCTAATATCTTTAAAAGTTATTTATTGTATTATACCAAACATATTTTCTATATTTTTTTCGTAAAATAGTTATTTTACGCAAAGATAAATTAAGCGAAATCTTCCCTCTCCAGCCAAAGAAGGCTCGATGCCTGCTCTAAATCGAGAAAAAAGGATGTTTTTTTCTCCATGCGTGAACGCACCAGCTGAAGATCCAGCCGGTGTGCCTCCTGGTAATTCAACTCTTTCTTGTGTTTCATTGCAAAAAATCTACTTTACATCACAAAATTATTGAATGTATTGATTCTTTTCTTTCTTGACAAAAGAGATTTCTGCTGAAATTGCGTAGGTGTGATTCCTTCGTATTTTTTGAACACCCTAGCAAAATAATTGGAATCGGTAAATCCGCATTTCTCGCTTACAGGATGCTTTTAAAGAGGGTGKAGCCKGGCTTTTTACCACCGGTATATATTTAATTAATRTTTGYCTGATCTCATTCTGATGAGCTGGTTTTAATAAATAATCATCTGCTTCCAATTTACTCGTTCGGTTGGCTAAGTCACACTCATCATACGCTGTAAGGAAAATGATGCGACAGTYTGGAACATCGTTTTTGATTATTTCYGCTGCTGCCAAGCCATCCATAATAGGCATTTTAATATCCATTAGAACGATATCCATRCGATTTTGCTTCGCCAGGTCTACAGCATCCGCTCCATTTTYAGCTTCAAATAAGTGGCTTATTGCGAGGTTTTCTCTATTAATCATCATCGTTAATACTTCCCGTTCTAATGGTTCATCATCCACTATCATCACATTCAATACAAAACTCCTCCTGAATTTGGAAGRACGAGCCGCACCGTTGTACCAACTTCTGRTTGACTTTCAATGGCWGTAATCCCGTACTCTTCTCCAAAATAATATTGAATTCGTTTTTGTACGTTATTMATCCCAATTCCTGTGGTATGACTGTTTTTTCCCACTCCTGAATGYGAAAAAATAGAGGCTACTTTTTCTTCCGTCATCCCCACTCCTGTATCAGAAATTTCTAACACYACGTGRTTATCTACTAAAAATCCGTGAATATTAATAACCACTCTACTATCCTGTGGCTCAAATCCATGGATGATAGCGTTTTCAATTATAGGCTGGATAGAAAGAATGGGCATTTTTATRGCTTYTGTATCAAAGTCTATTATCTCTTCGTAATGAATTTGATTACGGAAACGAGATTGTTGAATATTCAARTAATTTCTTGTGTAATCCAGTTCTTCCCTTAATGAAACAAGCTGGTCTATATTTCGCAGGCTGTATCTCATGATTTTAGCTAGCGAGTACGTCACATTTTGTGTCTGTTCCGCATTCTCTAAATAGGCAAGTCGTGAAATGGTGTTCAAAGTGTTAAATAAAAAGTGCGGATTAATCTGTGATTGCAATACCTTTAATTGTGTTTCCTGAAGGAGTTTCTCCAGTCTGGAACGAACYTTTATCTCTTCCATTAGTTTTTGATTCTKCTCATTTAGCTCTTCTTGTACWAGGTTATTAGCGCCCAATTTGACGATATAATTGGCAACAAGCTGCAGCATTTCTGTTGATGCTTCGATCTTTTTTTGACTTGTAAATTCAATCTTCTCAAAATAAAGTTGGAGGAGTTCTTGATCAATTGGCAAGTGTTTTGTTTTCTCTCGAATCTTGTCCAACTKCTTTTCATCTTGATCTTCTAGTARCACCTGGCCACACAGAACAGATCCAAGGTGTTTATCGTTAAGWACAATAGGAGCAGCTATATCAACTAGACCAGAATGGCAATAATGGATGCTTGGCTTTGCTTGTTTAGCCGCAATCWGTCCCACCTTTTTATCAGACCATACACAGCATCGCATTCCTTCCTGTGAGGAACGCATRTGTTTGCAAAAATTTGTGAAATTAGTTGGACTGGTGACAGGCACTCCTTGATCATCKGCAATGATGACTCCCAAACCAGTCACATCGGAAAATCGCTCCTGGATTTCCTGAAGAGTCTCAACATTCACAATGCTCCGTAATGTAAATGCATTCACCATGTACCTCCTTRTCAATTTACTTATATTATTAAATTTACACTTTTTGKAACATTTATACCTATCATTATAGCTTATTCCTCTCTAGCTAAAAAGTATATTGTCTCCTTCGATAAAGTGATGGTAATGCACATAACGGGCCAATACAACGAAAGAGCTAATCCAATCATGGAATTAGCTTCACCAYSCGTTCCTTAAGCTTCTACAGAAWTAGATGCCTTTTTACATTCWATTTCCATATACAAGGATATTATTTCAACTTTATCACCGGATTTTGTGTAAAKCTTCATTTTTTGCAATCTCTTTATTTTGTCTTTCATTWCAAACATACTAACCAATTTAACTTTCATCAAACAGATGATATCCTKGGAACCAAACAGATTGAATCGTTGGYTCCMAGGATATTAACATTGTATATTAACTGGATGGCAGGWAGACCTCCAATGAATACCATACGGACCCTATCTGATGAGACTAGAAGTTAMTTCTATATCATYCAGCACATTAACAGCCGCTTGGGCTACTCGTATATCCTCCTCGACYGAGCCGCCGCTTACGCCAATTGCCCCAATAATTCGGCCTTTTTTRYGTAAAGGAATGCCTCCGCCGAACACGACAACCCGTCCATTATTGGTTGTATTAATACCGTAAAGTTCWTTTCCCATTCCKGCTGCCTGAGCTAAGTCTGCTGTGGGCATTTTCATTGCTACTGARGTCCAGGCTTTGTTTTGGGCAATATCCACACTGACCAATAAAGCATCATCCATTCGATGGCAGGCTATGAAGTTCCCTCCTTCATCCACAATGCTAATGACCATAGGGACTTCGATTTCGTTTGCTACCTTTTCAGCACCCTCAATTAGYTTTTTTGCTAATTCTAAATTAATCTGCTCCATATTTTTCATCCTTTCCTATTAAAAAGATTAAGGGTAAGCCTTTGATTAGACGAGCCGCGTTCTTTCCTAATCTGCGCCCGTTTTGAAGGCTGTCCTGTAAATAGGGTTCTTCTGGTTTCAATTTTTCGTGATGTAAACATAAATCGCCATTTTGTTCAATSCCTATACCAACTTGCAAAGGGGATATAGATGCTGCTTCCCACCCTAGTTCTATAAAACTACTTGYTTTGTTCCCCTCTTGAAGTAAGAATGGAACCCCTTCTTCTTCCAAGCCCGCACACACTTCTTGAATTTGTCTAGKGGAAAGTGCGCTGTTATATAAAATTGTAATGTATACGTCTCGTTTATTCATTTGAATACCTCATGCCTGATAGAGGATAAGACCAAACCGGTTGCCACCGCATTTCTTGGGCCTTCTGTACCRCGAATATTGGCAAAACCGGCAACGATACCATAYTTACCTAGTTCTTCTGTCAACATTTGTGGAATTTCAAAGTCAAGTGCCGATCCCCCCACCATGACAACAAAGGACAAGTGTTTTAAATTGCCTGTTGGGATTACTCGCTTAAGCGCACGCAGAGCATTCGTTAAAAATACTCTTCGCTTGGCGCTGCGGCGTATTTCCCTGACCTTTTCCATGGATACCTTGGTTGATAATGGCGTGAGATCTTTTTCTTCCCGAATGACTACTTTTCCRAAGGTRTACGGAGGAAAAGGCTCTTCAGAAAATAACATTGTYCCRTCTTCTAGTTGCATATGGAACAAGCTCARCACTTTTCCTAAAGGGAATTTTTTTATTTTTTCAGCTAGTTCCTTGTCTCTCAATGCGAGTTCAGAATTAATCAGCATCGTTACCATGTCTCCTGCACCAGCCAAGTGGCTTGAGATGATGTTGCCGGATTCATTCATCATGGCAGCATCGGTTGAGCCACCGCCCATATCGAGAATGACAATTGGTTTTCTCGTGCCGGGAGTCGTTAAGGCCCCGCGSATGGCCATTTCCGCTTCAACTCCTCCCACTTCAACCTCGATGCCCATTTCTTTTTCCAATAAAGAAGCCACTTTTTGGACCGGCACTTTATCTGTTTTGACCATGGAGGCTAATGCGACGCCACTTTCCATGGAAAGCTCACCCGCCATGGAACCGCTAATGGAGGTCGGGATTACCGCATCAACCGCTAGAAGATCTGAGATGGTAATTTCAAGGGGTRATTGTCCGGTGAGTTGAGCTAAATCATGACGGAGCCCGTTAAACATCCCTCCGACATTAGTTCCTGTTTCTCCCTTGACGTCTATCAGCGTTTCCAGTTTTTCATACTTTTTCATAATGGATTCTGCCCCATCGTTAATGGATACTTCTAGCTGCCGGTTGTTTGTCCCWATTAACATGAATCGTCCCGCTTCTATTTTCCGTTCAACGACTTCCCCCTGCGGTGTCCGGATTACTACGGCMGAACGGTTGCCAACTAATGCTTTAGCGACTAAAGCAATTTGTAWCGTCTGGTCCGRATCCAACTGAAAGACAGTAGAGAGCCCGTATGGATTACTTAATGTTCGAATGACATGACCTGGTAAAGCAACTTCAATCGCGGCCAACTTTAAAAGAGGAACTTTWTCAATCAACGCRACCTCATCGACGATAGGAATTTTTTTGTACAGTCGATTGTGTATTAACACCCCATCATCCTTTTGTACAATTGCCCCGGTAACAGAAATYCCTACGCTKTTTGCCTGATTTAGRCGGTGAGCCACCCATTCATAATCAAATAAATTAGGRATCACGGCGATATAATCCTGCTCTTTTTCTTCGACGTTCAACAATTGATCGATTAAAACCGTTGTCCCAACACCTAAACCGGCTCCGCCTGGGGTATCCGGATTATGGCCAATCATGGACGATTCCGTGATAATCGTTTCGCTAATAAGATCCATSGCCAAATCGCCAATGACTGGCACAGCATCATTCAATCTRATAAGATCAATATCYTTCAACTCAATATCTGCTTTTTTGACCGCTTCCTGCAAAGCAAGACGGATGCCCTTCACRTTATCAGTCGTWCCTTTAATACCCGTAGTTTTGACTAAATGTTGGGAAAGAAAATAWGCATGGTCCTCCTCCACACACGCGATTGCCACTTCAGTGGATGAATTGCCGATATCKACACCGGCTAAAATTTTTTTGACCACWCCTTTAGTCCTCATTYTTCTTTAATCTTCCGCGTCTTTCGTACACATTTGCCGCTTCACGGATTAATTCTGCGTTTTCTGTCGCTTCGTATTCTTCTTCTAATTCATCGGCAATCGCTAAAAGCTCTTCTTTCGTAGAACGGTTCGGGCGCAAAGCATTATAGATTTCTAGTATACGGGCATCAGATATTTTGATCATTTCAGMTGCTCGGCGAAAATTTTTCGCGAGTTGTGTTCTTCCTAAACTKTCACTAATGTTTGCATGCATTTCAAGCGTTTTGGGGCTGATACGTAAATCRGCTCCTGTTATCTCTCCTTTTAAAGCAGCATCCAATGTTAAATCGTTGTAAGCCTGTTCTCTAGGTGTAAACAATAAATCCGGCCTTTTTRAACCTAGTGGATAGTCTTCTTTTGTKAGAAATTCTRTTKTTTCTTTCATTGTATTTTCCATRTTCATCCCCCTATTCTTTTATGAAAAATTCGGCTTTCAATTCAACTGGCTTCTGTTCTGGAACCAGTGACTGACACTCTTTTAAATAAAGCAAGGCAGCKGCMGCCTGATATTTAGGACGTGTCATTTCGTCATTTACTACCAGTACTGGATTAGGGCTTTCCCCTAACGCATACATGGCAGCATTCCGTCCAATCTCCCGGTACATGTCTAACGTAATGACTGGAGATTGAGGGAATAATTCAAGRTTACTTAGCGGATCCAAATCGCGCTGGTGGATTACAATCGTTCCCCTCGACTGCAAGCCAATGCTGATACCTGAACCACTTATTTGGGCTGCTCYATGCGCCATAAAAGCTAAGTCAGCYGTTCGCAAGCTACGAATCACCCGRGGAACGGCTCCCTGCTCTTCAATTCCAGATAGGATTTCACGCAGAACCAAAGCGTGATCAACTTTCACGATTGTTTTATTCATCTCTTTTCCAAAAGCTGGGCCTAWGGCTACTATCACTTCTSTTGCRTTCGTTCCTTTYGCTGGCGTCCCAATTYCTGTTAATTTCATTTCAATAGAAAAYGTTGGTACCGTCATGTTGCTCCCTCCTTTAATCAAAGTCTTTCGGACTGATAGCTTGACGAATGTTTTTGATTTCTTCCCATCTTTCCGGACTAAGGCGATAGCCCGTTCCAGGTCCTTTATARTCATTTTCATCATTGACCGCACTTATCACCACATTATCCTTATTGATAATGGCTGATGTATGCAAATAGTCACCAGCWACCCTTTGTTTTAACAAATCGAAAATCCGYTCAGCTGTTTGTCGATATCCGCGTTTCGCTAAAATAAGCGCGATGTCAAATCCTGAAATCCCATCCTGTAAAATCTGCTCRGCCGACTTTAAGTCCTCTACCACRTTTCTTKTCGRCATATCTTCGCTACTGTTGGCATAAGTGGCAGCTTCCACTTCTTCATCTGTAATGACCGGGAATCCTAGCTCATCAAAAATAGCTTGCAACGCTTTCGCCGCTTGATAACGGACTTTGATTACCTCTTCTTCGCTTACTGGTTTTAAACCGCCGTCCACCATCATGTCGCGCTGAAGAATCAAGTAATCATCCAGATCGCTGGAATCCATATTTGATCCTGCAAACATATCCTCGTTGTTCGGTACAGCACTAAATCCAGCAAAGATAAAATCTGTACCAGGTAGCATTTGGCACAGCATTTTAGCGCTACGTCGGATTTCCGAATGGGAAAACGTTTGGTCRTTTCCTGATGCTACTTCCATATCAAACAAGGTAGTCGCCAAATTTTCTGCTAASACGGCGCGGATTCCGCTCGGTACWGAGGCTGGTATACCAATACAACTAATGGAACCATTTTGTAGCCCTTGCACGCCTGCTCCCTTGGCCATCATCACGCAGCGAATTTCTAAATAGAGCATKGATTTYCCTTCWGCTCCGGCCATTTGCACTTCTGAACCTGTACCTGATGTAAAGCGCATTTTAGCACCGCGTGAAGCATATGCAGAGGCTAAAAATGATTTRGACCATGGGGTATCATCTCCGTCCATGAACACAGACTCTGTGCCATAAATTGAAATGGTTTCAGCGTAAGACGTTAATCCAAGCATGGCTAAACGAAGTTCTGTCGCTTCTTCTAATGAATCCTGTGTTAAGATTCCTCCTCTYGCGGTTTGGGAACCRACGAGTAATGCTAACGCATTGAAGGGGGCATAACGAACAACTCCAACAGTTGTTTCCTGTTCATCAAATCCGTAAACTCCCGCTTCTGCAGCRTCCGCCGCCATGAGGACAGGATTATCACGCACGTTCGTGACATGACATTGGTTGGACGGCGTTTTTCTTGCCCKCATCTTTTGTAAAGCCATCATCATTTCCACGACATTCATATGATTAAGTACTTCCAACACTTTTGCTGGCGTGAGTCCTTTTGACAGCTCTACGATTTCTGAACGAGGGACATTAATATCCACAAGTTTTCGGGCAATTTCCAAGCTGTCAAGAGCCATGATTTTTTCCGTTACGCTTGCATCAATCGTATAATCGGCAATAAACTGGTCGAGCATATCGAAGTCTTCTCGTCTTTTTTCATCCAATTCTACAATCGTGCCMTTTTCTACTTTGATAGAAGGCTTTGGATCATTAGGACCTGTCATTGCAACAAATCCCATTTCTGGCCATTCTTTGACAAATCCATCTTTATTCACGGGTCTTTCTTCTAAAATCTCAAATCGTTTTGAACGCAGCATAAGAAATATCCCTCTTTCTATCATGCTGGATTCAATGCCCCCAGTTAACGTACCAAAGGAAACACCGAGTGCTGCGACAACCAGCCCTACGGCTAATGGAAAGAATGCTTTTGAAGGAGCAAATGAACTTCGTTCATCAATAAAGGCAAATAGAGCGGAGATTAAAAAAGCAGTCATGGTCATCTCAACTTTTGCCGCTTGAAAATGATTGAGATAGGGGGCAGGGAAGGTAGAAATGATACTTGCCAAAGGTTGACTTTCGGCACTCCCACGATGATTTCGTTTGTGGCTTCATAGTGAAGAAAATCATTGTGAAAGAGCCCATAGACTAAGGCAGCCCCTGTAAAGGTACCTGCTATTTGTGCGAACATATAAGGGATTACCTTTGCCCAAGAGAACTTGTGATAAATGGCGAGCGATAAGGTGACAGCTGGGTTAATGTGCGCTCCCGAAATCGCTGCGGTTAAATAAAGAGCCAAACTCACCGCTATTCCCCCAAAATGGCTAAACCCCAAATCGTGTATTGGGCTTCATTTAAGACAAGAGCAGCGACACAGCCAGCACCAAAGAAAATCAGAATAAAGCAGCCAATAAACTCGGCGATTGATTCCCTTTTTAATGCTTTTATGGGACACACCTTCTTTCCATTTTTTAAAAGTCACCTCCATGAAGCGATGGGGCGTATCCTTGTTTCTTTCCATTGGAAGTTTGTTGCTCAACTAACTGGCAAGGAGCCTACGTACTGCTAACGTAATAGGTTGAATATTTTCTTTTGACTATAACCTCCTCTTTTTTACTTTGATAAACTTATTATAATTTTCTGAATTTTAAATGTCCCTAGACATAACTTACATGTCTTAGCACTTTTTCTACTTTTTAAATCAAAGAATTTTATTAGTACCTAACTAGACATGTGTATATGGACCACTTTAAAAAAGTCAATGGAATGCCAAAAGGTAATATCCCTATTGACGGTTGACTTAAAGCTTGATATCATAAACCAACTAAACCAATAGGAATAAACAAAATTACCGACCAGACAACTGGAGGCTCCCTTATTATCTTAGGATATGGGTGCCTTTTTGTTTACTCATTGAAAGGAGGAATGAAAGGCAAAATGGAAAACGAATTCTTTGAAAAGAAAAAGTGGGTGGTTCGTTTTATTTCTTTTATAAGCGTTACTATGCTTTTTGTTATTTGGTTCGTTGTGACAAACCTTGGATGGGTGAACTCATATTTTATACCTCAGCCTCAGGTTGTTTGGTCGTCTTTTATTGTATTAATTACGGAAGGGTACAAAGGAGCTTCTCTGCTCACACACATTTCAAATAGTTTATTTCGACTTTTTACAGCTTTAATATTTGCTTTTTTTACAGCTATACCGTTGGGTCTCTTATGTGGATATTCAAGATACATTAGAGCAGTTTTTGATCCTATTATCGAATTTTACCGACCGCTGCCTCCTTTGGCATATTACGCGCTGCTGGTTCTATGGCTCGGCATTGAAGACGAATCAAAAATCGCACTTTTATACTTAAGCGCCTTTGCTCCTTTATTTATTGCTACAGTTGCGTCCGTTCAAAAGCTACCAGTCGATCGTATAAACGCAGCTCTTTCACTTGGCGCCCAAAAACGAAATATTCTCCTGCATATTATTTTACCCTCATGCCAACCGGATATTTTAACGGGTCTGCGGACTGCGATTGGGATTACATACGCAACGCTTGTTGCGGCAGAGATGGTCGCAGCTACAAGCGGCATCGGCTGGATGGTTTTAGATGCTAGTAAATATTTGAGAAGTGACATTGTTTTTGTCGGGATTATTATCATGGGGGTTATCGCCATCTTATTAGACGTCTTGATCCGACTTTATCAATCAAAACGTTTTACATGGGTAGGCAAATAAAAAAAGCATTGGGAAATGGAGATTCAAAAAATGGGAAATATAAACAGAAAAGTTTTGGTATCATTAACACTTTTATTCGCCCTAATCTTTGTTGCTGCTTGCTCTAACGAGAACTCAGTCTATACTGCGAATAATCAGTCTTCAAAATCTAATTTTGAAAAAGCACCTAAAAAAATTGTACTGGGGTATCAAGTCTCACCAAGTGGAGAACTGCTCGCTAAGGCTCTTGGCCTCCTGGAAAAAAATACCCAGACATAAAGGTTGAATGGGTGAAATTTGATTCTGGACGCGATGTAAATAACGCCATTGCTAGTGGCAGTATCGATTTTGGGCTTGTCGGCACTCCTCCAGCCGCAATCGGTATTGCAAGTAAAATGCCTTACAAAATATATTATCTTCATGACATCATTGGTGAAAGCGAAGCACTTGTGGTAAAAACGGACTCTGGCATTCAAACTTTAAGTGATTTGAAAGGAAAGAAAATCGCAACAACATTCAGTTCCACCTCACATTACAGCTTGCTAGGTGCATTGAAAAAAGAAGGAATTGACCCTTTAAAAGAAAATATTACTTTGCTAGATATGCAACCACCTGATATCTATGCTGCTTGGCAACGCGGAGATATTGATGGGGCCTACATTTGGCAGCCAATTCAGTCAAAACTGATTTCGGAAAAAGGAAAAATCATTACAAATTCTAATAAGTTGGCAGAACAAGGTGTTCTTACAGCTGAACTCGGTATCGTGCGTAACGATTATGCAGAAAATTACCCTTCCATTGTAAATGGCTATGTAGATGTATTGGATGAAGCAGTCAAATACTATAACGAAAAGCCAGTAGAGTCAGCTGAACTTCTGTCAAAAGAATTGGGTCTTACACCAGAAGAAAGCTTGGTTACCATGAAACAAATCGTATGGCTGGATGCCTCAAAACAACTAGAATACTTCGATGGACCACTTGCAGAAACACTTAAAGAAACAGCTGATTACCTGGTTGAACAAAAAGCGATTCCTAATGCCCCTGATTTGGAGGAGTATAAAAAATCCCTACTTCAGGCTCCGCATCAATAAGTATAGAAGGGATGAGATTCAACATGGAACGTTCAACCGTTGTGTCGTATGAACAAATTGCGCCTGAACAAGTGCAGGAAAATAAGATTATTGAAGTAAAAGATGTCGTGTTACAGTATTCCTCAAAATTGGTACCAGTTCTTCAAGATATTCAATTTAATTTGCATCACTATGAATTTGTCTGCATTCTCGGGCCGTCAGGCTGCGGCAAGTCTTCCTTATTAAATATTATGGCCGGATTTCAAAAAACCTCCTCCGGGGGTGTGTTTTTGAATGGGAAAAAGTACTCTAAGCCGACTGCGGACGTAGGCGTTGTGTTCCAGCATCCTAATTTGTTTCCATGGATGACGATAAAAAACAACGTAGGGTTTGGGTTGAAAATGAAGGGCATATCGAAAGAAAAAATCGAAAAATTAGTCAACTACTATTTGGATCTTGTAGATCTACAATCATCAAAAAACCTTCTTCCTCACCAATTGTCAGGAGGAATGAAGCAAAGAGCAGCGATTGCACGCACACTCGCTGCAGATCCCCAAGCTGTTTTAATGGATGAACCTTTCAGCGCATTAGATGCCTTAACTCGTGAGAAAATGCAGCATCACCTCTTGTCTATTTGGCGAAAAACAAAAAAGAGTATTTTTTTTATTACACATGACGTTGATGAAGCACTTCTTTTAGGAACCAGAATATTAGTGATGCAACCGAATCCGGGCCGCATCACAATCGATTTTCAAAATCCGTTAATAAAAAGCAGTGAAAAATCGGCCGACTTTAAAACAGAAAAATTTCAGGAATTAAGAACATACTTAATTAAAGAAATAAAACATAGTGGAAAGGATGAATATAATGACAAAAGTTTCAAAAGCTTTTCCAAGGCCACTCCATTTTGAAGCTAGAGAAGATAAGGCAGGACCAAAACAACTCACAAGAAATATCGATAACGATATTAGCCACTATTCCCTATTTACGATTCAGCCTCTAAATCCAGTTATCGGGGCCATCATTGAGGGAGTCGATTTATCGAAGCCACTCACACAAAAATTAAAGGAGGAAATAAACGAGGCACTTCTAGAATGGAAAGTCCTTTTCTTTAAAAATCAAAAGATTACATCTGAAGAGCAAATTACTTTTGCCCAAAATTTTGGCGAACTTGAAGTCCATCCATTTTATAAATCACCGGAAAACCGATCAGATAAAGTAATTCAGTTTGACAGAAATAAAAAACAAGAAGGGTATGAAAACATTTGGCATTCTGATGTATCATTCCGAGAACAACCCGCTAAAGCAGCGGTTCTTCGATTGATTGACGTCCCTCCTGTCGGCGGGGATACATTATGGGCAGATATGGGAGTTGCATATGATAATTTACCGGATGATGTGAAGACACGCATCGATCAGCTAAAAGCTCTTCACGATTTCACTCCTGCGTTTAGTCATTTAATGAGTGCTGAAGAACTTTTAGAAAAACAGGAAAAATTCCCTCCCGTGGCACATCCGATTGTTAGGAGGCACCCAGAAACTGGGAGAAAAACCCTTTTCGTCAACCCTTCGTTTACGACGGGGATTATTGGGCTGGAGGAAGCAGAAAGTGAAGAATTACTACTCCTTTTATTCCGTCAGACACATATTCCTGAATATCAAGTGCGTTTCCATTGGGAGGTCAATACAGTCGCTTTCTGGGATAATCGTGCTACCCAACATTATGCCGTATCTGATTATTTCCCGTATAATCGAAAAGCAGAGCGTGTAACCATCAAAGGAGACCGTCCATACTGATTATAAAGAACGAATGAAGTTTTCATTAATTCTTCATTTGTTCTTTGTTTGCCATTTTAAAAAAGGAGCCAATATTATGAGCTGGTTTTTTCTAATATTAGGTGTATTTGCCGAAATCATTGGCACTACTTCTATGAAACTTTCAGAGGGATTCACCAAGCTGCTTCCTTCTATTTCAATCTTTGTTTTTTACGGGGTAAGTCTCTCGCTTGTGACCCTGTCACTGAAAAAGATTGATGTCAGCGTGGCTTACGCTGTCTGGTCTGGTGTTGGTACGGCTACAATATCCGTAATTGGGCTAATTTACTTCAAAGAACAACTTTCTCTTATTAAAATTCTTTCAATTGCACTTATTATACTTGGTGTTATAGGTTTGAATTTTAGCGGGAGTGTTCATGCAGAAACTGTGAAGAACGATTAGCTCAGAATTATATTAGAACATTTCAAACTATTGGGTGTCTATGGTTTATCTACCATTCTGATCATTTCATGCACTATTTTTACAGTTAAACTTCAGCTCCCGGATGAAATGAAGAAAAACATTATTATAATGAGAACAAATTGAATAAGTAATATAAAGGCACATGATTACAAGCGATAAATAATAATATCTAGATTTTATTATTAATCTTAACAAATGTGCCTAAGTCTTCTAATCGCTGATCCTTTAACCGTTGCTGAGAAATGTAACAGTTTCCAGCTTCAGGTTCGTTGAGATAAAGTTGGTTTATTCTGGCCAGACATCGAGTTTATTAATGCTCTGGGTAGCTATATTCATTCAAGCTATTGGCGGTGGGTGGACGTTTTTCAAACTACTTTAAGGCTAGCTAGTTCGTTACCGAAACCTGAAGAACGCCCACGAGTTATTTCGGCTTTTTATTTATGCGCCTACTCTGGATTTATTGTTCCGATTATTGGGGTCGGAGTACTTACTCAATTTTTTAATTTGAATTTTTCATTAATTTTGCTTTAATTTATTGCTGCACTATCATTATTTACGTATTGATCTATTCAATCAAATTTAATCGTTCTTATTCTAATGTAACATTTCAGAACAATTGAACATTGCGTTGATTAATTTGAAAAACATTAATTACATGGAGTAAAAATGATATTTTTTGCATTAGATTTAACTGAACATGTGACTTTGGTTCCAACTTTTAGTGTTCCTGATGATCTTTATAATCGAGTGCGTATACATTTTAGTGAAAAAGACTATGTAAATCTTGTTATTTTGATAATCAAATTATTAGTTGGAATCGACTCTCCATTTAGCAGCAAAATAAGAAATTTTTATCCCTATTTAAGTATAAATCTTTAGGAATCAATGCGCGTTTGTAAATTAAGTATTAAAAGGGTGATACATATTAATCATGTAACACCCTTTTTTATGAACTTTTTACAATTTAGGACAATTCCCTAAATAATGTCCTAATCATAACGGAGTTTCCAAATAAAGGTGAATAACTAATCTGCCCCGTTAGTTAATTAAGGGTGACTTTTTCACTTTAAATTGAATGTAGATTATGTAAAAAATCGTACATTCAAATCGTGTAGCCAATTGACGGCCACACCCTATAAGTTAAATAGTATGTAGATTATTTTGTGTTATCAAGAGATGTCTTCGCAGATACGATTTACGATCCATTTCTACTCTTTTTTGATAAATAGCATACTACCTTACTTTTTGTAAAATGAGCATTCTTGAAAAATCCACATATCCCCTAATAGCTTGTCCTATACAAGATAATTTTACAGACATATCTTGTTAAAGAGGACAAGGGGAGCGCGATTGCTACTATGAGCAGTTGCTTTTTTACTAGGCAGATTATGTAAACAATGAAGAAACCCAGCTAATCTTCTGATGTGAAGGTAGCTGGGTCTTTAAAGTTTGATATGCAAAATAACGCTTAAAATATACGCAAATTATCGGTCAAAGTGACAGGACGAATTGAAGTGTTTTTTCAAGTCTCTAGAACTTGTAACTTTTAGACACGTTCGTAAATGTACATAACAACCAGCGAACGTCCGTAAACTCAAACAGACTTTTTCGAACGACTTATATCGTACAATTCAATATAAAAACGAACCGTTCGCAAATGTCTACTTTTACGAACGGGTTAATAAGGAGAAGATGGGTTATTAAACTTGTTCATGATGACGTAAGAGCAAAAATATTCTATATATGAGCAATTTTTTTGTTACTCTCATAAGAACGATCTATCATTCCCACTTTTATTAGTTTTTTAAATTCCGAAACAACGTTTTCTACCGTAAAACCAAATTCTTCAATCAATTTTTCACCCGGTGCTGATGCGCCATACCGATCGATGGAGAGTACTGCGCCATCAACGCCTGTGTAACGGTGCCATCCGAGTGAAGCCCCCATTTCAATGGCTAACCGAATTTTTATATCCGGTGAAATTACACTTTGTTTATACTCATCAGACTGTTTTTCAAACCGATCCCAGCTTGGCATACTAACAACAGAAACGTTAATACCTTCTTGTGCTAGTTTAGATTGAGCTTCAACGGCAAGAGCCACTTCTGAACCAGTTGCAAGTAGCAACCCAACTACCGCTTCTTTTGCTTCGGATAAAACATAGGCTCCGCACTTTACACCTTCATACGCCTGATCACCTGTTACAAGTGTCGGTAAATCTTGACGTGTTAGGACAAGCGCTATCGGTTCATCAATACTTTCAAGCGCCAGCCTCCAAGCAGCCACTGTTTCATTACCTTCAGCAGGACGAATAACGGACAGTCCTGGTATTGCCCGTAATGATGCCAATTGTTCGACAGGCTCATGTGTCGGCCCGTCTTCTCCAACTGCAATACTGTCATGTGTGAAGACATACGCCACTGGCAGTTTCATTAATGCTGCCATGCGAATCGCTGGACGCAAGTAATCGGAAAAAACGAAGAACGTTGCACCAAACGCTTTAACACCACCATGAAGAGCCATTCCGTTTAATGCCGCCCCCATCGCAAATTCACGAACACCAAACCAAATATTCCGGCCGCTGTAATCTGCAGAGCTGAAATCCCCAGAATTTTCCAGGCTTGTTTTGTTGGACGAAGCAAGGTCAGCCGAACCCCCAAACAAAGCCGGCACCTTTTGGGCAAGTGCATTTAATGCCGCGCCACTTGATGTCCGTGTGGCAAGCTTATCTTTGCCTACTTCGTATTCAGGCAAGGAATCACTCCAGCTTTCAGGAAGTACACCACTAATCGCTTCACCAAATTGCTTCTCGAGTTCAGGATACGCCTGTTTATACTTAGCGCAAAGTTCATTCCATTCCTGTTCTTTTTCTGCACTCGTGTCTTTTAACTTAGCAAAGAAAGCTTTCACTTCATCCGGTATATAAAAGTCCTCTTCATAGCTCCATTGATAGTATTCTTTCACAAGCCTTACTTCATCTTTTCCAAGTGGTGCTCCGTGAGAATCCGATTTCCCACCTTTATTTGGGGAACCATAACCGATCACTGTTTTCACTTCAATTAACGTTGGCTGATGTTCATTTTCTTTCGCTTCCGTAATCGCCTTCGTAATAGATTCGGTATCATTACCGTCCTCCACGCGTATAACCTGCCATCCGTATGCTTTAAAACGGTCGGCTGCATTTTCACTAAATGACATATTCAAGTCGCCATCTAGTGATATATCATTCGAGTCGTATAAAACGATTAAGCGTCCAAGCTTCAAATGACCTGCTAGTGATGCCGCTTCCGCTGAGACGCCTTCCATTAAATCACCGTCGCCGCAAATACTGTATGTGTAATGATCCACAATATTGAAAGAATCACGGTTGTAGACCGCTGCCAAATGACGCTCTGCTATTGCCATTCCGACTGCCATCGCAATTCCCTGGCCGAGTGGTCCTGTCGTTGCATCTACCCCGGGGGTTTGACCATACTCTGGATGCCCAGGGGTTTTACTTCCCCACTGGCGGAACTTTTTTAAATCATCGAGTGACACATCAAAACCTGTCAAATGTAGTAAGCTGTATAAAAGCATCGAGCCGTGGCCTGCAGATAAAACAAAACGGTCACGGTTAAACCAATTAGGATTATCCGGATTGTAGTTCATAAACTGAGACCACAGTGTAAATGCCATAGGAGCAGCACCCATCGGCATACCTGGGTGGCCTGACTTCGACTGTTCTATTGCATCAATAGAAAGCGTTCGAATTGCATTAATAGATAATTGTTCAATATAAAGTACAGTAGTCATGTTTGTTCCTCCACTTTCAAGTAAATAGGACCTCGTGGCGTGCTTCTATAAACTGCGACTGTTTCGCTGTCGCAACAAAAGAGTGTGTTGTCATCGCATTGTTTCTTTTTTGGCGGACTCCTTTTAACAAAGGGCCGTCTGTAATGCCTGTTGCTACAAAAAAGCAGTCATTTGACTTCACAATGTCATCCATCGTCAACACAGCACGAGGATTGGAAAGTCCCATCTTTATACAACGTGCCAGTTCCTTTTCAGATTCGGGAACAAGTCGCCCTTGGAAATCACCGCCAAGGCACTTCAGTGCAACGGCAGCAATCACACCCTCTGGTGCACCGCCGGTTCCCACAAGAATATCTACATCCAGTTCATCAACCGCTGTAGCAACTGCTCCAGTAATATCAACATCTGAAAATAATCGGACTTTTGCCCCAAGGTTAAAGACTTGTTTCATTAAATGATCGTGGCGCGGACGTTCCTGCATCATGACTGTCAGTTCACTTAAATCCTTCCCTAGCGCTTTTGCGACGGACTTCATGTTTGCTGTTAGAGAAGCATTTATATTTATACAGCCTTTTGCTTTAGGACCGACTGCAATTTTTTCCATGTACATATCCGGCGCATGTAAAAGGGTTCCATGTTTAGCAACCGCAATAACTGCCAGTGAATTATCTTGTCCTTTTGAAACAAGGGTTGTTCCCTCCACTGGATCAACCGCAATATCTACTTGTGGTCCAGTGCCGGCACCAAGCTTCTCACCAATATACAGCATCGGCGCTTCATCCATTTCTCCTTCGCCAATAACAATCAAAGCATTCATATTTATGCGGTTCATCTCTTCGCGCATTGCTGTCGTTCCGGCTCCGTCCGCTCCAATTTTATTTCCTTTTCCGATCCAAGGATATGCCGCAATCGCCGCTTTTTGGGCAACAACTAAAAAGTCACCGGCCAGTGATTGAACACTATCTTTTTGCTTAATGTTCACATTAGACAACTAGAGTCAACCTCCTAATATTCATAGTTGTGTATATTTATTCATTAATAGGTAAAAATTTACCCACATCGATATAAAAGTCAAAATAATTAAATTATTGTTGACGTGCGGGTGAATTTTTTTATCCGATGTGATATATTTTCAAACTGTTTGAGCCGATTTAATGGTTGTTAAAAATGTGTTAAGAATCATGTAAGAAGATGTTGCACCAGGATCCATTGTACCAAGTGAACGTTCACCAAGACGGCTTGAACGTCCGCGCTTAGAAATCATTTCTTTTGTTGACTCCATCCCTTGCTCTGCCGCTTTAACCGCTTCCGTAAAGGAAGCAACAAAGTCATTCGTTTGTGCAAAATTCGATTGTAAACTTTCAAGTGCCGGCTGCAGTGTATCAATCATCGTTTTATCACCAACCTCCGCTTTGCCGCGTTCCTTAATCCCTTGCACAAAGGCTACCCAGAAATCCTTTAATTCTTCATCACCAAGTTCCAATTTCCCTTGAAATGCTTTAGCACCTCTCATAAAACCAGTTGCATAAAGAGGACCCACAGAAGAACCGACAGCACTTAAAAACGTGCGACCTATTAAAATACTGATTTTAGCGATATCCTTCTCGTCTTTCAGTTCGCCATCTAGTTTTTCGTTAACAGCCTGCCATCCAATGGACATAGTGACACCATGATCACCGTCACCCAGCTTCCGGTCTAATTCACACAAATAATCTTTTTGTTCTTCAATCATTGTTACAACGTTTTTCAAAAAGGTTTTGAAGTCTTCAGCTGTTACCTTCATCGCAAGTTCCTCCTTATTTTTGGACGTACATTGGGCAGTCTGCAGGATGGTCTACAAACTCGGCCAATTCTTCATCTAATTTTGTAATGGTGACAGACGCACCACCCATTTCAAGAGACGTGCTATAGCTGCCTACATATGAACGGTGTATTTCAATGCCTTTTCCACTTAAAATTTGCTCTACACGTCTAAACATTATGTAAAGTTCCATGTTTGTTGTTGAACCTAAACCGTTTATAAGAACAGCTACCTTTTCTCCTGACTCAACTGGCATGTCAGCCAAAATATCATGAATGAGGCGATCAACTACTTGATCAGCGGGCTGCAAGTCACCTTTTTCGATCCCTGGTTCACCGTGATGACCAAGACCGATTTCCATTTCATTGTCAGCAAGTTCAAAGCTAGGTTTTCCTGTCTGTGGTAGTGAGCAAGGTGTTAAGCCGACTCCCATTGTACGTGTGTAATCGTTTGCTTTTTGAGCCACACGTACCACATCATCCAAATTATATCCTTTATCCGCTGCCGCACCTGCTGCCTTAGTGACGAAAAATTCGCCTGCGATCCCTCTGCGTTTTTCTTTTTCTTCTTTTGGTGCAGAAGCTACATCATCTGTTACAAGCACGGAACCAACTCGGATACCGCTTTCAAGATCAGCCAGTTCTGCTGCCATGCCGAAGTTCATTACGTCTCCAGCATAGTTACCATATACATAAATAACGCCATTTCCTTTATCAATGGCTTTCGTCGCTTCCAAAATGGGATCTGGTGGCGGAGAAGCAAAAATATTTCCTACGGCTACACCGTCAGCCATGCCATCACCCACATACCCCATAAATGCAGGTTCGTGGCCCGATCCACCGCCAATGAGGACGCCTACTTTTCTGTCATTTGTTTCCTTCGCCGTAACAAGTGCACGGTCATTTTCAACTAATTTTCTTACATGTTTCGGATATGCTTTTACATATCCTTCAATCATTTCCTCTACAACTCTCGTTGGATTATTGATGAGCTTTTTCATGCTTTGCTACAGCTCCTTTCAAAAAGTCTTGCTCTTTGTCCATTATTTGCTTAACTTTTCTTGCTGAGTTGCCGCCAGGGAATTCAGACTCTAAGTACACTTTCACTACATTTTTAGCTGGTTCAATTCCGATAACCTTTGCACCCATTGTTAACACTTGTGCGTCATTACTTTTTTGTGCACGTTCGGCTGAGTATGTATCATGGCAAAGAGCTGCACGAATACCTGGTACTTTACCTGCCGCAATCGCCATTCCGATACCTGTACCACAAACTAATATGGCACGATCTAATTTTTGTTCATTAATGTCATTAGCAACCTGGAAAGCTACGCCAGGATAATCAATTTCTGTACATGAATCTTCAGAACCGTAATCAACAACCTCGTGTCCCAATTCTTTAATATACTCTTTCAAACTATCTTTCATATCAAAAGCATTATGATCAGAACCTAACCCAATTTTCATTATACAACGCCCTTTCATTATTTTCCTGTTTTATTGTCATTATTCTTATTTTTATTTTTTCATTCGATAATAAAAAAGTCAATATTTATTATCATTTATTTTTATTTATTTTCATTTAATGAAATTTCAATAAAAATTGAGAACATCTTTTAAAAGATGTTCTCATCGTTTGTTCATTGAACAGCTTGCACGATAGAGGACTTGTCCAGTGTTTTTGTTTCTTCTTTTTTAGGCAATGTAACAAATTTCATTATAAAAGCACTCAATAAATATAGTCCTGTATATATCCAAATTACGCCTACTGTTCCGACACTCCCAATGAAAAGACCGACAAGGGCCGGGCCAACAAATGTACTCAGACCAGCACCCAGGTTCAAAATAGACATTGCAGCTCCACGGTTTTCTGGGGCAAGTGATGGAATCAATGCAGAAAGAGGCACGTATGCAGCAAGACATGCACCGAAACAAATTGCGACAAGTGTTGTCACCATATAATTTGCTCCCATAAAGGAAGGAATATAATAAAGTGCCGCTGTGAATACAGCACATCCTACACCACCAAACCACATAACTGTGTTACGCCAGCCTAATTTATCTCCAATAATCCCCCATATTAAGTTGAAAATAACATTACTAGACCATAATGCACCATAAATCTGCAACCATTCAGTCCTAGTAAACCCAACTTCCATCATATATGCCGGAAGAAACACAACAAATCCGTATGCCCCTGCCGTATTAATTGTACGAACGATGCCACCCAGTCCGACTTTTGGACGCTCAAATGCAATAGTGATCCCTTTTGAAATATATTTAAGTGCTTCCGCTTTAGAATGAAATTTCATTCTATTACTTCCATCATCTTTGTTTAACAAAATTGCAATTAAAGCTCCAAGTGTTACAAATACAAGTGCACTCCAAAGCGTTTTCATTTCTCCTAGATAAGAAAGCGCAAAACTGGAGTAATAAGCTCCCAGTACATTCAATCCTCCTGCAAATGACACCCAGAACCAGCCGACTGCAGTTCCTAGTCTTTCTGCAGGCGCGTAATATGTCAGCCAAACGAGGAAAGAATATGCAAATAATGGGTAACCCAGTCCACGAAGTGAATACGTAGGAATCATAACAGCTAGATTCATTGTCGGAAGACCCACTGTTAAAAAAACGAGTGTTCCTGCTATAAATAGTGCCACCCCAATCGACATGGCTTTGCGGGGACCTAATACTTCAGCGAGTACGCCAGAAAACCAGGCTGCAATTGCAACAGAGAAACCATATACACTAAATAGAAGAGCAGATTGCTGAACAGTTAAACCATTATCAATTAAATAGGAGGATAGCCATCCTAATTCCAAGCCGTCACCCATCATAAACAGCAAAACACCAATATATCCCATGGCCATTTTGGAATCCATCCCAAGTTTGCCTAAAAGTCCTTGATTCATCGTTTTCCTCCTCTTTATTCGTGTTTATTTACAGAAATAGGTTCCAAACAAAGCAGGAACCTATTCGTTAATTAATAGTTTTATAGATTTGGGTTTAGGACGACTTTTAATGACTCTTTTCCACTTTTCACAAGTTGGAATCCTTTTTCAAATTCTTCAAGTGGAAGTTCATGTGTGACAACCCCTTCTGTAGGAAGGTCACCGTTTGCAATGCCTTTAATAACAGGCTCATAGCAGTATGGACCAAGGTGAGAACCGAGTACATCAAGTTCTTTCCTGTCACTGATAATGCTCCAGTCTACTGTTACAGGTTCTTTAAATACGCTGAATTCAACGAAACGGCCCAGTTTACGAATCATATTCAACCCTTGTTCAACTGATTTTTGTGCACCAGTCGCTTCAATATAGATGTCGCAGCCATAGCCGTCTGTCAGCTTTTTTATAATCGCATTCACATCGTCTTTTGCCGGATTTAATACCATATCCGCACCGAATTGTTTCGCCATTTCTAAACGCTCTTCAAAAAGGTCAAGAACAATTAGTTTGCCCGGTCCTGATTTTTTGATTGCACCGATCATGCCAAGTCCAAGTGTTCCAGCCCCTGCAAGTACAACAACATCACCAAGTTGAATTTGTGCACGCTCTACAGCATGATACGAGCATGCATAAGGTTCAATCAAAATTGCTTTTTCTATTGGAAGATTTTCCGGCACTTTATAATTAATCGCTTCTTTCGTAAATTTCATATATTCAGCCATTCCGCCGTTTACATTCTCCTGGAAACCGTACAAGTCATGTTTTTCACACATCCAGTATTGGCCGCGTTTACAGAAGCGGCAGTCCCAGCAAGGAACAATCTGTTCCGATATAATACGGTCACCAATTTTAAAGTCGCCTTTGACGCCCTCACCAAGTGAGACAACATGACCGATAAATTCATGACCTGGAATCATTGGCGCTTTAATGTATGCTGGCTGTTGATCGTCTCCCCAAAAGCTTGGTGCTCCGTCAAACGCTTTCAAGTCTCCGGCACAAATGCCGCATGCTTCTACTTTAACTAAAATTTCACCTTCTCCAATTTGCGGAACAGGGACTTCTTCAAGGCGATAATCACCAGGGGAATATGCCACAACCGCTTTCATTGTTGTAGGGATTGTTTGATTATTATTTTCTTGAATTGCTGTTGTATGATTTTTGAACATGCTACATCTCTCCTCATATTATGTTGATTTTCTCACAGATAACGCTTACATTTTCGACTAAAAAATACAAATTTTCAGTCTTCCCATTGTTATTTTACAGTATTTCTCTGATTTCTATTTTCAGTATATTACCTTTACTATTGAAAGGTCAATTTATTTTTTCGTTTTTTTTCATTTGTTTTTCATTTCCTTTTAATTTTCTTTTAATTTTAATTACTTTAGATTAATATAAAAAAATGATGTATGATAATAATTAAGAGAAAGTTCATTATAAATCTCCAGTCAGTCTCATTTGAGTAATAAATATTCCATTTTCTCATTTATGACTTCAGTGGTAATCGATTTTTTTGTAAGCGAGTTCAATTTGATAAAATAATTAAGGTATATAGGTGATAAAATGAAAAAAATGTTTGCGCCAGAACGACGGAAAATCATACTGGAAAAACTGACAGATCTGCATCGTATTACAATAAAAGAACTTTCAGAAGAAATAAAAGTTTCTGAAGCGACATTACGAACAGATTTATCGAAGATGGAAGAAGAGGGTCTTCTAAAAAGAACACATGGAGGAGCAATTTTATCCGAAAAGCAAGATAACGATACAAGCTTTACTACACGAGAACTAAAAAACCGCTTTGAAAAGGCTGCTATTGCTAAAAAGGCTGCTGAACTTCTCTCAAACGGTCAATGTATTATGCTCGATTCAAGCTCAACCACTCTTGAACTAGCCCGTACTCTAAAAGAGATGGAAATTCGACTAACAGTTGTAACAAGTGGCATTAATACTGCTCTTGAATTAAATGAGAATTCTAATATCACTGTGATATTACTAGGAGGGATTGTTAAAAAAGGTTCGTATTCTCTAGAAGGTAGTTTAGGAGTAAATATTTTAAACCAAATTAATATCGATCTGATGTTTACGTCCGCTAATGGATTTTCTTTCGAATCCGGTTTAACAGATTTCAGTGTATATGAAGTGGAATTAAAAAAAGCCATGGTCAATGCCTCCAACAAGGTAGTTGCTTTACTTGATCATACTAAAATTAATAAAAATTCAATTGCATCATTTGCTTCAATTGATCGAATAGATACTATAATAACTGATTTTGATATAACAGATAATTATGCAAAAAAACTTGAAGAACAAAATGTTGACGTAATAACAGTATCAACAGACGAAAACGTTCATTAATCCCTTCCTCTATAGAAATTATATAAGTATATAATTAATGGATTCCCGATTTAAACGGTGGAAGTTTTATGAATATAGCTATACAAATTAAATAGTGAGGTGACAAATATGTTTCATACAATTGAAGAAGCATTAAAGGATTTAAAGAGTGGAAAAATTATCATTGTTTGTGATGATGAAAAGCGTGAGAATGAAGGTGATTTTGTCGCGCTTGCTGAATACTCTACACCTGAAGTCATTAATTTTATGGCCATGCACGGCAGAGGATTGATTTGTACGCCCATTTCTAACCAATTGGCTACAAGACTTGAACTAAATCCTATGGTTGTTCATGATAACAACACAGATGCTTACGGTACAGCTTTTACGATTAGCGTTGATTACAAAACAACAACAACGGGTATCAGTGCGTTTGAACGTTCCGAAACAATTCAAGCATTATTGGATGAAGATGTAAATGCTGATGATTTTCGTCGGCCAGGGCATGTGTTTCCACTAATCGCACGAAACGGTGGAGTACTTCGTCGCGCTGGTCATACAGAAGCAGCTGTTGACCTAGCATTATTAGCCGGTGGAAAACCTGCGGGTGTTATTTGCGAAATTATGAAAGATGACGGTACAATGGCACGCATTCCAGACTTAGTAACGATTGCTAAGCACTTTGATCTAAAGATGATTACAATTAAAGAGTTAATTGAGTTTCGTCGTAAATATGAAAAACCGTGCATTGAAAAAGTAGAAATAAATTAGAATACAAGGTTCCTGATGTTCACCTTTTTGTCTACTTTCGTGTATTGAAATTACATACTGTGAGAATTGTTTTGAATGATAAATACTAATATGAAGATTGGGATGCAAGCCATTGAAGATCGAATTAGGAATACAGCTTAAGATTTAACTTTTTAGTGTCCAAAATATTGACTCAAATCCAGTTAAATCAGATCGATACTCTGATAACTAATTATGTTATGCAAGATAGTGAAATAAAAAAGTTAAAAGAACAAAACATTAAAGCAATAGTAGTATCAGATGAAAATATCCATTAATCCTATTTTTGAATATAAATAAAATATTCATGGGATATACCTTTCATTATTACTGATGCTCCTTATCAGTAATAACTTTGAAGAGTGCCCTCACCTCTAAATACAATAAAAAGTAGCCTAGTGCTTTCTAAAAAGCCTTGGCTACCTCTTATTTCCCTCCTGTCTTATCAATAAGGCAGATAAAGATTCTACTTATAACATTAAAATATAAAATGTCTACAATCAACGGGTAGAAAATCCAACTTTGTCTTACCTCACCTGGACATACTTTTATTATCCTAAAAAAAGGCATCATCACAATACTGTTGATGGAATTCATAAATTATTTGAACTGCCTACATTGGAACAAATTCTATTAGAAATTTCTAAATTCTTTTCAAATTATTGTATTCCTCACATCGAAATTTATAAAATGTAAAAACAAACGATAAATAAAATGAAAAATATAAAAATAAATGATAAATAATATTGAAAAAGCGATTGAATTTGTATTAAAATGAAAATAGTTAATTTAATACTCAACAATGAAAACGTTTTCAAAAATATATTAATAGAAAGGGAGATATTTTATGGGTTTTCAAGGATATGATAAAAACTTCAATATTACAGACAAAGTTGCAATTGTAACAGGCGGAGCAAGCGGAATTGGAAAAGCTATATCGGAATTATACATAGAAAAAGGGGCAAAAGTTGCTATTTTTGACCAAAAAGATTTTGTGAAAGATGTAGCTAAGGAATTGAGTACAAAAAATTCCATCGGCGTGCAATGCGATATTACTAGTAACGAAAGTATGGACCTTGCAATCCAGGAAGTTAGAGAACACTTCGGCAAGATTGATATTCTAGTAAACTGTGCTGGTATTGCTTTACTCGATGATGCAGAAAATATTTCTGATGATTACTGGCAAAAAACCATTGAGATTAACTTAACTGGATCATTTAAAATGTGCCAGAAAGTCGGCACTTTAATGATTGAACAAGGAAAAGGTGGGAATATTATTAACTTAGCTTCTCAGGCAGCACTTATTGCATTAGATAATCATGTGGCTTATGCTGCAAGTAAAGCCGGAATTCTTGGAATGACTAAAGTACTTGCTTATGAATGGGCTCAATTTGACATTAAAGTAAACGCTATTTCACCTACTGTTATTTTAACTGAATTAGGGGAAAAGGCTTGGGCTGGAGAAAAAGGGGAAAAAGCGAAAAAAGAAATTCCACTTGGACGCTTTGGATACCCCGAAGAAGTTGCAGCTATTGCCTTATTCTTAGCGAGCGATGCGACAAATCTAATTACTGGTGAAAATATGGTAATTGATGGTGGTAATACGATTAAATAATAGGGAATAAAATCAATATTATCCTGAAGGGATAGTATTGATTGGGGCTCTGATGAAGAAATGATTCTCTAGAAACGGGCAGTTTTTTTTAAACTACCAGCAGAAACTAATTCAGATAGTCTATGGATAAATTGGTTTTGATTTTGTACAGACGTCACCATTTGGTGAGTCTGTTTCTTTTTAATCAAACGTATCACTTATATGCCACAGTATGTAAATAGCTGTACGAAATAGCTCCAATTCCTCCATAAAACGGAATAAAACAGTGATCTTGCTCTATTGTATTTTTAAAATATCTTGCTTGCTTTAATTGCATGCCTAAAGGCGGATTTTTCTCTTCTTTCAATCCAACAACTGGATTCATTATCTTTACCTCCTCTACTTATTAACCAGTACCCCTGTCCTCCATGTAGTGTCATAGCTTCGCTTGTTATACGAGAGCTGCGTCTTCTTAAGTATTGCCTTTTCCCCTAAATTCCAGAAGTCTATTTTCATGGTAGTTCTATAAAACTTATCGCGGAGTTGACACAAACTGTGAAGGAGTGAGTCAAATGGAATTAACAGAGTTTACAGAAGGTGCAAGTGGAAGTGGGCGAAAATGGTTTGTTGGCAAAAGAGAAAAATATTTGGATAGGGTTACTTTCTTAGAAGATTGTTGGAGTGAATTTTACCTTGATGAAAAGTTTGAAAAACCAAGTCACGAAGTGGTTTATATCGCATTTGTAAGAGCATTTGAAAATTATGGAGAAGATGATTCCCCTATGGAAATGGAAGATGGATATTGTTTTTGCGATATGAAAGAGAAAGACTCTTTTAAAGTATTCGTGCTAGACGAAATGGATTTAAAACAGAAGAAGTAACGTCATAGTACGAATACACTACGCTTGTTGAACTAACCTGCCCCGTTAGCCATCCATGAATCGCAAAAATCGGCGATTCACCACAAAGATTGAAAATGGTTAGGAAGTGTCAATACTAATACTGACCTTAACCCAGTCAACCCTAATCCATAGACTAATTAATTAACGCTCTCCTCTTTTTTTAAAACGATTGAGCAGGGTCTTCTTAAGTATTGTTATTTTTCATTTTTAAAGAAACTTATTTTCATGGTAGTTCAATAAGAAAAAGGCTGCCTCAGCAACCTCTCTTATTGAAGTAAAGCACCCGTTAGTTCCATAATCCTTATTTTTAATCAGTTAATTCCTCACCCGTAATAATTTTAAATAAATACCTGAATTTTCTTCTGTTAATTGCATACTTATCATTCCCTCTAACAACTTCTAATTTATCTTTATTAGGATTAATCCAAATCAGATGTTGTAATGCGTCTACCTGAGTATTTTTATTTTATAGGGAAAAAGAATAGATAGTCAGCGGGATGAGACATTTAGTTAAAAACCTACATCTCCATTTTTAGGCCCTATAACATGTTGATCATTTTCTTCTAATATTTCTACTGGGACGGTGTTACTCATGAATATACCTCCTATTTTATATATTAAAGCAATAAAAATATTAATTTTCTCACTTAAGTTTTTTCAACATCGTAATACGCTCTTCCTCAACAATATAACCGAGCTTACTGAAAAAGTCTTTTGGCCCTTCCTTTTTTCTAATTGTTGATAAATAAATTTGATTGACCTCGAGGTGGTTCAACTCTCTCTCTAATCTATTTATTAATTTTTTTCCTATGCCTCTCTGTTGATATGAAGGTTTAATACATAGTTCATTTAGATAAAAAACTTTTCTATTCTCCCAAGCCTCATCATTTCCAATACAAAAACCCACTATTTCTGAATTAGAATCCTCCAAACAAACGATGCCTCTAAACCCAGGAGTTTTAAAGATGGTTTCAATTCTTTGAATGGCATATTCTAAGGTCCAATTCTCATTCCAGGGTGGACTATTAAAAACTTCTATAAAAAGGTTAGCTGCATCATAAATTTGATTATCTTTAAAATAATTATAAATTATCATTACAGTACCTTCTTTTCCTTTGAGAATTTAAGTTGTATTTTTGATTCGGAAAAAAATTTGCTAATAAGACGACTAGATATAAACATTGTAAATGCACCCGTAATTGCCAATACATAATAAACACTTAAAAATTTTGTTAAAAAAGCGATTAGTGGAAATGACAAGAACATTATGAATGTGGATAAAAATTTAGTCATTGATAGCATTGTATTCCTTTTTTCAGATGAAACCTCTAAATTCAAAACATTGCTAGCAATAGGTTCAAGTGTATTATAAATTAAACTCACACCAAAAAATCCAATTAGAACCCAAAAGTTAGTTTTAGTAAATAAAAGCAAGAACATCACAACTGTTGCATTCAAACAAAAACTGAAAACAATCCTTGCTGTAAATTTACTCTCTAGTTTGTATGCGTTAATAGAAGCAACTGCTGCAACAATTGAATCAATTCCGAACAATAAAGATATTATGTATGTAGGTAAACCCATTTGATCAAAAAGCACTTGATTATACATGTAATATACAGAACCTATTGCATAAAAGATTCCTATACCAATTAAATATAGCCTCAAATTTGGATTTAATTTCAAAAACAATTTAATTTCTCCAATTAAATCCGAAACCTTTCTAGTTTTATTTGTATTATAACTACTACTTTCTTTTAAATTTAAAGTTATTAACAATGCAATTGACTGACATATTACACCAAATAAGTATACTGTAGACCATGATAATTCCTGGAGAAACCCTCCTATTGACATAGAAATAGCTAACGCTAAAATTACAATAGCAAAATAACGTCCAATGATTTTACTGTAATTTTTTTCGAGTTTCTTATCTTTTAACGTGTCATACAGTAGGGATTGATCTGCTCCAGAAATACAAGTTAGACCTACTCCGTAAAAGACTTGAGCTACAGCAATTAAATAAAAACTATCAAAAAACATAAATCCTAGCATATAACAAATAATGAACATTCTCGCTACAATTAAAGAGACTTTCCTACCATATTTATCAGAAATAAGTCCGGTTGGAATTTCTGATAAAAATTGTGTTGCGTTTAGAATAGCTTGTAGTATAGCAATTTGTAATAATGAAAAACCCAAATGTGTAAAGTAAATCATCCAAATTGCTCTATCAAAAAAATTATTACCGAAAAATCCAATAAAATAGAGTTTCATTACATTTTTATCATTCGGAATTTTCTGCATAGTTCCTCCTTTTCCTAATATTTCAAAAAAATTAAAACATTGACAATGTTAAAAATTATATTACAATTTATATTGTACCAAATTTTACATAAAAAGGAGATAAAAAAATGACAAAAACATCAAAAAACATTGAGAACTTTGTAAAAAACTCTGAGGGTAAATCACAAGATCACTAYAAYCATGTTTCAAAAAACATCGAGAACTTTGTGAGCAACTCTGAAGGTAAATCACAAGATCACTATAACCATGTTTCAAAAAACATCGAGAACTTTGTGAGCAACTCTGAAGGTAAATCACAAGATCACTATAACCA
>NZ_JBFTMS010000057.1:0-22487 GCF_056397085.1 Peribacillus sp. 05N428
TCGTACAATGTACGCAATCTGACTAAGCTTCCAACAGGGGCAGATTCCTAGGCTTCGCCCTACCCCTGTAGGAAGCAAAGTCAGATCGTCAGCCAATCAAGGGGCCTAAAACTTTTTCATTAAGAACGCTGCGCAACATAAAAAACTTTTAAGCTAAGATCACCCTTGACCGTCTGCCGATGCTCATTGTTCGTTCTACTTGCAAAAGGGGAAAAATAATCCCCCTTTGGGGAACTGAATCGCTTCTCCAGGCAAAAGAAAAAAGAAATTCAAAAACCAAAAACAAAGGAGGAAAAGAAAATGATTGAATCTCTATTATTAACGACTTTATTAGTTGGAGCAGGAATTTTAGCTTTTATCATCATTGACAGTAACAAAGTAAGGAGAGAAGAAGGATGAAACGTACAAATATTTTATGTCCTAATTGTTTCAAAGGGAAATTACTACAAGAGAATGAAAAGAGTTGTTATTGCGACAGGTGTGGACAAGAATTTATAAAAACAGGAGAAAATACGGTTAAGTTTAAATAAAAATTAGTTTTCGATTATGGACGGAGGTTGAATAATATGACTGATAAAGAATTAGTAATAAAAATTTGTAAAGGATGTACCTTAGATAAATTATGTGAATACTTAGATTCATGCGGAGATTTGTATGCTTTAGGTTATATTGATTCGGAACGTGAACAAGAAATATTAGATGAAATGCTTAAATTATCAGCTTTAAATTTATGGGCTATTCATAAGTATGTAAATACAAATGATGTTAATTATGAATATCCTTTTGAATGGTTCCTAGTTGAGGTCAGTTCCAGTATGGATGAATCATTATTAAAAGCTTAATATATCAACATCTCATTGAAGTTTTAGTGTCCAAATGGTATAATATTAGTATAGAAAGGAGTTGAGAAAGTCCAAAGGATCAGCTAACAAAATGAAAAGCGTTGGCAAAAGTAACCTATAAAATCACAAGCACAAAGGGGAGTTTAAAAGTGGAATTAACACCAATATTTGAAGTTGTACGAATCAAACAAGAAATAAGAGAGAACACAGGACCTTATGATAACTTTGTAATTCGGTCACCATATGATGCTCAAGAGTTGGCCGCATCTTACATAGCAGATGAAGACAGAGAGGTTTTTCTTGTCATGATGCTTAATACAAAAAACCAAGTTATCGGGCTTCATCGAGCTCATGTAGGAAGTCTGAATTCTTCTATTGTACACCCTAGAGAGGTCATGAAATGCGCCATCTTGAATAATGCGGCTTCAATCATTGTCAGCCATCAGCACCCGTCCGGTGAGCCCACCGCAAGCCCAGAAGACCATCAAGTAACAAAGAGATTAGCCGAAGCAGGAAGGATATTAGGGATTGAACTCCTTGACCATGTAATCGTCACACACACAGGAAAACACATAAGTTTTAAAGAAAAAGGATACTTATAAAAATATAAAAAGCAAAGAGGATATTTTCCTCTTTGCTTATCTAAATAAACATCAGCATCATCTATAGAAATGGCTGGTGATCGCTACGAATGGGAGTAAAAAACATACGTTTTTTACTTGATTATAAGGCAGGCATCGAGCCTGCCAACGGTTGCTGAAGCAACCTAAAACCTTTGATACCATTTGCTCCGCAAATGGTATCAGAAAAATCCATTTATAAGTATTTTTTATTCCTTTATTATTTCTCGGTCCAATCGTTTTCAATTGTTTCTCCAATATAACCAATTAATTCGGCTTTATTACCTTCATGATGTTTGTAGTATTCATAGTTATAAAAATATGGCGTGGATCTGATATGCTCATAATGACCTTCATTACCACCAAAGGCTTTAACAATCATTAATTCCACCATTTTTATTTGTTCCGATAGGAAACCGTGATTTTCATTTTCTTCTCCACCTAATATCTCCAATACGTTATTAAGTGTTTTTTGTCTTTCAGCCAATGAATCTAATAAAACAAATAAATGTTGAGCCATTAATTTATCTTTTGTTTTCACCATTTAATATCCCCCCTAAACCTTATGTACTACTCTTATTATCGCTACCTTTTTTACCCCATGTGTATAGAGACCAGTACGGAAGCTTCATCAGATTATCTTTAACAGCTGGTGTACATCTCTCACAATAGTATGCAATATAGGTCTTGCCTTGTTCATACAATGGAGTCATTACAGAAAAATGGTACCAATGAGCACAATACATACACATCTTTTTCTCTGTCATACTTCCAATCCTCCCACCAACTTAATTGTCACCGATCATACCTCAGATAAAAAGGCTATAAAGTTCTGGAAAGAATGAATATTGAAAGTGCATTAAAAGGTATGTTTGAAGCTATATGTACTACAGACATGTCCGCAGGGTTAACCCTGCCTTAGCCTTTAGGATAACATTTTATTTAGGAGAAACGTTTGTGATGTTAAAAAAATCAATACTAATAAGTGTACCGAATTCATCAATAATAAAGACTTTTTTACTTATTGGATCTATCGTTTTTACAAAACCGATTCTCGAACTAAAAAATCCATTTTTCCAAGTTATTATTTCTAAACTGGTTTGAGTAGCTAAACTTTCTGAAATAAGTTGTTCCATATCCTCAATTTGACCTTCATCCAATTGTGGTCTTGGTACTTTATGATAATCGTTATCTAACTCTTTTAACATTTTTGTGTGTTCTGGCATAAAGAATCCTTGGTATTTTATAATTCCTCGATCATTTATCATTCTTTTTTTCACGCCCTTTTAAATTCATTATAAGAACGTTTGTTTCCTTTTGCAATTGTATGATTATGGATCTAAAAATCCTTTGGGCGGCAGCACTACAGACTGATCAGAAAGGAAGAGCATCTTTCTGTCATTCTGTACGTGTCGCTTCGGCATTAAATGGCCCGATAACCACGATCTGTACGGCTAACGCCTACATTTCGTAGGTTCCTGTTCCCTTTACGGTTTCACCGCCATACCGAACGAGCCGAAAACCTTAAACCATAAGACCGTGGGCTCTTGCCCACACCCAGCCAACCTAGCACGTTGGATCGCAATAAAAGGATCAACCTACCCAACCCTTCCATTCTTGGAAGGGCTGCCCCTTCGGCAGGCGCCAACAAACGTGGAAGTTTGTTGACAACAATAGGCTCTTGGATAGAGAGTCTATCAACTCCTTATCCTCCCTTCGGTCCGGTACCGTTGACAGACACCGTAGATAGCTGATTTATTCCCAATTTTTATGTAGAAATATATGAAAAAGATACCAAAAAACGTTGTAGTTTTAGTGTCTAAATGGTATAATATTATTAAGGAGGTGATAACGAAGTGTTAAATGAGACCGAACTAAGAATCGTTTTAACGGCATTAGGAATTGTCGCGTCGGTTCTTTCGATCATCAAGACTTGGCTTGACATCAAGACTTTACGGTCGAAAAAGAAAAAAGCTCAAATTCGCAAAAAACCCCGCCCTGGAAAGCGTAAGTAATTAAGCGAAATGAGCCGGGAAGGAAAGACAGTTTGTCTTTCCTTCCTAAATCCTATTATATAACACTTCGGATCAAATTATGAAAACAAAAGGTAATTTCTATTTCATCATTTTCGTTACAATTTATCTATTCATAAGAGTTTACCCTTATGGTTCGGCACTTCAAACAGTTTTAGACATTTTGATCTTGATTTCTCTTTTATCTTGGCTTACTTTGCAAGTGATAAAAAGGAGAAAGGATTCATTGGATTGATTGTACGCAAGAACCAAAATTCACACATATCAGCCAGTCTAAAAGCTGGCTGATATAATAAAAATAAGGAGAGGATAAAATGAAAACATGTCCTTATTGTGGGAGTAATCTCGAAAAAATGAACACTCAATATTATTGTGATTTTTGTTGTATGAATCTTGATCCACTCATTGTGAAAACAAATGGAGAAAGAATTGATATACGTGTTAATGAAGCTGCGTTAGATGTTCACATTGAAAAAACAACACCAGAGCTTATGACTTTATCAACATTTGAACTTTTGTATTTACTTAAAGCTATTAGGAAAGAGCGTAGCGAAATGTATTCTTATATGAATACATTTTACAAAGCAGGTCAGCAGCAGGTAGATTCAGAAGATTTTAAGGAATATGAAATTTCATCAGGTAAAGACTATATGCATTTTACTAAAAAGGCATTTGTTGTAGAAAATATTATTCGGACACGTTTAGGCTATGTCCCAACAAGAATTACTGAATCATATTTGGCAAGATACCTAGAATCAATAAAAAACGATAAAAAGGCACCAATGATTATAAAAACCGAGAGACAAAAAAAGTGAAATTCAGGGTAATAGCAGGAGGATGAACCACATCATGGATATAACCGAATTATTAGCGAAGATTTATAGAAAGTATGGATTTACATCGGCTGAATTTGTTTTCTTAAATAGCTGCCTAAACCAATCGGGTTATCGTTATGGAATAATAAAGTTTGATGAAGTCAGTGAAATGACAGGATTAGATTCCGATGAAATATTGAACATGTTAAAAGAATTGAAGGAAAAGAAAAACGTTCCTTTTTATGATGAAACAAGTATTGATTTTAATAAACTTTATAAAGACCTTCAACGATTTGAATATTCTTTACGTTCATTAAGGGATAAGCTTACTGAGAGTATAGGCTATTATCAAATGATGGGTTCTTATGAGGAGTATGGACATATGGGAATGGTTGAATTACTGCCAATCGATGATGAAGGTGGTATCGCTGTAGCAACTAAGGATGGTTATTTGTGGAGTATAAAGGAGACCCATGAATTAATTGAGGAATTAAAAAAGTTTATTAATTATACTGATGATGAAGGAATTATGGAATTTAACAACAAAGTAAAAGAAAGAAAAGAATTTGAAAGTGAAAGATGGAAAGAAAAGGCGGAACATAGGGAAGAAGAAAAACGAAAAAGGGAAATACCGAAGCCTGGCATTGTTATTCTTTTTAGAATGTTCCCTAGTGGTTTATATAAAATAACCTATTCTACTTCTTTATCAGAAATTGATAAGATAAATAGGATAAAAGAGGAATATGGTCATAACACTGAAATCGTTCATGTTATCGAAACTGCTGATACTTTCAAGTTTGTTCATCAGTTCATAAAAAAACAATTCTCTAACCGTATGGCTGGTAATGGATTCACCGAGTATAAATTAACAGATGAAGATATAGAGTATATTCGTTCTGAAGTTTATCCATCTAATGCTATGGAATGGATGAATGGTTGAAATGAATCTTAAAAATCTCATTAGAACGGTTTAAAGAGGGAACCAGATGAAAATTAGGATATTTATTTTTGCTATCTTCTTATTCTTTATTTCGGGAAGTGATGCTTTAGCTCACCCTGGAAATACAGATTCTAGTGGAGGCCATACATGCCGAACAAATTGTGATGATTGGGGATTGCAGTATGGGGAATATCACTCCCATAATACTGAAAAAAGTAACGAAGGCATCTATGATGAAGATGTTTATGATACTCTCGAAAACTACTATGAATTAAGTTATCAGGTCGGTTATGACATCGGTTATGAAGATTATGAGAACGAAATTTACTACAATGAAGAACCAGTCGATGATAATCTACAACAAATAGATGTAGCATCTTACGGTAAGGGATATTCAAAGGGGTATGCAGATGCCGAAGAGGAAAAGGACGATGAATTAGAAGCAATTGAGGATTCCTCGGTAGATGATTCAGGTGAAGATACTGATGGAAAACCTTATGCTGAAGAAGATTATTCGGATGATGATGCCTATGATGATGGTCATGATGAGGGACATGCAGCTGCTAAAAAAGAAACTATGTATAATGAAAATAACTTTAATCTCCGAGAAGACCAACAAGCCATCTACAGCAAGGGGTATCGAGCAGGGTGGATAGCAGGGGGAGGGGGAACTTTCTTTGAACAGGTGTGGTTTGACTTGTTTGAAACATATCCCTATATCACTTTTCCGTTAATAGTAATTGGAGTAGTATTCCTTATGGCATGGGTGAACCGACGAAAAAGATAATAAAAGGTTAATTGAAATGAATCGTATCATCTTAAAAATCTCATTAGAATGGTTTAAAGAGGGAACCAGAAGATGCAGATTTAAGCTTTGAATTATGGTATACTTTAATGTAAATACTCTTGTGCTTGAGTATTATATGTTACTGATATGCTCCGGCTGATCCCCGGAGTTACTTAATAATATATTTAGTGTCTAAATGGTATATTAAGATTGGAGGATTACACATGCAATTTGATTTTTTTTCAAGGTTTCGATTTTAATTTTACTTACGATTATAGCTATTAGTTGTATCTTTATAGCACTATACTTATCAGAAGTTCCTCAAATTTCTGATCATTTATTTGGTTTGAACAATCTTTTAATTAATAGTGGAAATAATTAGAATTAACACTAACTAAAGATTTATTTAAAACGGGAGGGAACTTAATGAAATTTCAATTTTCAAATCAAGAACATGAAGTAAAATATTCGCAATTTCGGAATGAAGATATGGCAGATTACTACAGAACAAACAAAGAATATTTATCTGTTGCTTACCTAATGACCGGGAATAAGGAATTGTATCGTAAAATGAAACCCTATTTTGATGCCAAGGGTGGTAATTTTGATTCTGAAGAAATGTTTGAAGAGAACGACTTCAGCAGTGGACTTCGTGTACTAGCAAAGCTTGCTGTCCATTTGTTTAATTCTAATGAAACAGTTGAACCTCTTGATATTATTTCAACCTTGGATGAAGAAGGCTTTAAATTAGCGTTAAATGCCTTTATATTACGCCGTTATGGAGTGTCAAAGGGATATGACTTTCCAGAAGAAAAATTGTACGTGTAGGAGCTGCTTTTTATGAAACAAGTATCTTTCTCATTATTTCCAGGACAAGTTGAAGCATATAAATCTTTAGTTGATCCGTCCATGCAATCCAAAATTTTAAGGAATTTTATACTAAATGAATATCAACTAGTAGATGACTTAAGCGTTATTAATGAAGGCGATGTAAAAGGGTTAAAACCAGAAAAATTCCTGTTTGATGAACATACACATGATCGGCTTAATGAATTAGTTAAAACCGTTCGTGAATCTGGATACAAAGCAAATCGATCTTCCTTAATGCGCAACATCATGAAACAACTAATTGAGAAATTAGAAAATCAGAACGTTTCATTACCAAAGAAACGTGAAATTCGAAAATCAAGTTTTTATTTCGAAAAAGGGACTAGAGAAGTTTTAGAACAATTTGTTCCTTTTCGCGATCGTAACTCAGCCTTGGAACGATTTATTCTAGAGGAATATAAACCAAGTCATAATTTAGCTTTTCTATTGGAAAAACCAGAAGAAGTAGAGCCTATGAGAATTGGTATTGCTACAGAAGCCTTTGATAAGTTAGATGATTATGTAAAAGAAATTAAGACAAAGGGAATTACTCGAACTGCCCTTATGCGGGATGTAGTTGTTCAGCTAATAGGAAAGTTATCTGATACGGATGGAAGTAAATTAATAACCGAGAAAAGACTTGAAAGTGCAATTAATGAGTTTGAAAGGAAATTCGGGAGTGATCTATTAAGAGAACGATTAGAAGAAGAGTACAATTTAAAGATTAACAACAAAAAAAACCAAGAGTAATGTATGAAAACAAAAAAAGTCCCGATCTGTACTGGCATACAGAAAGGAACTCCGGGAAAGGAATTTAAATTTTGACTTTAACTATTTTACCAAAATGTGTTCGAAATGTGAACCTGTATTTTTTTGACACTGAACAAATTGGATTACAAGACTTCATCTGGTTCTATGGTGTTTTACTATTCCTGGGCGCAGTCACAATAGGTATCGTGATACCGGCACTGATACAAGCACTTACAATTTTGTTTCTAATCTAAAGGAGATATTTATTTATTTGCTACCAGGACCCCTCTAACTAAAAGCATGAGCAGTTGAAAAGGATGATATTATTTAAAGACGGCCCTAAAAAAGGGCCTTTTTTTACTTGGATGAAAATAACCGTGCAAAAAAGCCTTTTTTTGGTGAAGTGGCTGCGGCTTCTAGTTGATTCTTTTGAGCTTCCTCATAAGCAATTAATCGTTGATTCACCTGTTTCTCGATAGAATCCGTTATATTCTCTTTTTGAGAATTTTGATATTCCATATATTGTTGCTGTTTTTCTAACTGTTTAACTAAGACTTGGTTAAATTGTTCCTGCAGCTCTAACTTTTCCTTAATAACTAGTAATTCCTTTAGGATTATTTCAGACGCTTCAGGCGTTGGTTCAGGCTTTAAATCTTTTCCACCTGTAGCTAAATGATATTCAATTTGCTTAATTGTATAATTTTGTTCTCGGCTTAATTTTTTAACTAATAGTAGTCTTTCTAATGCTGACTGATCGAAATAATGGTAGCCATTTTCACCCTGTATAGTTGGGATATAGGATTTTAGTTCCCTTAACCAATTTCTAATCACCCCAGGATTCTCTTTAACATATTTGGCAGCTTCTTTAACTGTTAATCGCAAGTCCTCTACGTTTTCACTTTTGTCTTCTGAACGTATGTCTTCAGTTTCAGTCAAGTTTTCAACCACCTTTCAAGTTATATTTCAACATATGTGGTAAACAATAAAAGCTAAATAGGAATTTTAAGTTACGTGATCAAATTCACCAAGGTTATCAAACAGGTTTTTCTTTATCTTAAAGATTCGATATATAAAATAAATGTCCTTTATCGAGGTTTGTCTAGTTATGTATACATATTCTATCATTCTCCTCGATAGAATATGTCTTAAGCAAATAGTTCACCATAAAGGTGAACCTGCTCATTAAACATATAGACTTATAAATCTAATTGATTTCTTGAACGAAATATTCATATAAGTTATAATATACTTAAAAACAGGAGTTCATATGTCAAAACAATTAGTTGGTTTTTCGGTACAAAACGATATTATCCAAGAATTTAATGATACTGTGCAAAGAAATTATAGGTCTCGTAAAATTAGAGAATTTTTAAAGGGTTTGGATGTTGATATAATCATAAATCCATCAAACGCTAAAAATGTTTCAATATGCCCAATAAGACTAGAACATACTGAACAGGAAAAAATAAACCATATTGTCATTAATAACGCTAAAAGAGGTTTTAAGATTAACAGCTCGGATGTTATTAGTTACATTATGTCACAAATTAGTTCCATGCCTGTCCGCACAAGGGATACCATGCATACAACTTTTACAATAGATATAAATATGTACAAGGATCTTATTTCCTTGTTAAAAGGTGATATCATAAACCTTACTTTTGAAGAGTTTGTTCTTAATGATTATAAGAAACCAGATATTGAATATATCAAGTCATATAAAACTGATGAATCAAAAGCAATCCCGATATTAATAGATAAAAAAGTGATTGAGGTATTGGATGAGGTAAAGGATCATGTGATTAAAGTTACGAAGAAAAAAGTACCAAGATCGGGTATTATTCGTGACGTTATTCATCAAATGATTGAATCCTTAAAAAATAATGATGATGAAATTATATATTTACAAGAAAAGATTATGAATGACATTGTTTCATTAAAATCTCTAGCTGGAGAAGAAAGTGTCCAAGAGTTAATTGAAGAAGTTAAAAATATAATATCTAATGAACGAGTTAATTAAAGTATAAATAGGTGACCCTATTTATACTTTTTTTATATAAATTTCCAATATATTTTACTCATATATGTTATAATATAACTATATATTTATCAAAAAAGGAGTGAAAAAATGAGCCGTCCGACAATTTTGGCCGAAAAGCCATCACAGGCAAAAGCATATGCAGAAGCCTTTTCTGTCAAAAAGCGTGATAAAACGTCTATTGAATTAAATCCATGCAGCACATTTCCTTCTGGAGCTATTATTACTTGGGGGATTGGACATTTAGTTGAATTGAAAGAACCAAAAGAATATAAACCAGAATGGGGTTCATGGAATTTATCCTCATTACCGATCCTGCCAAGCAATTATGAATTTAAAGTGGCTTATGGCAAGAACGAGCAATTTAATGCAGTAAAAAAATTATTTAGAGATGCTGATTTTTTGGTGAACGGATGTGACGTTGACAGGGAAGGTTCTAACATTTTTTACTCCATTTACCATATGACTGGTGTAAAAAACAAGACCATTAAAAGGCTTTGGATCAACTCCTTAGAAGTTGATGAAGTTCGTAAAGGTTTTGCTAATTTAAAAGATAATCAAAAAGACTTACTCTTGTACAATGAAGCCAAAACACGACAAATAGCAGATTGGCTTATCGGCATGAATGGCAGCCGTTTATATACTTTGCTTTTACAACAAAAAGGATGGAAAGACAGCAGCACAAGTAATAACAGTAGCATAAGTATAGGTCGAGTCCAATCGCCGGTGGTTTTTTTAATCTATAAGAGACAATTAGAAATAGAAAATTTCGTAGCAAAACCATTTTATGAAATTGAAGCTGATTTTACAGTTGCTAATGGTAAATATAAAGGGAAAGCCAAAATCAAAAGTGAGAAAAAAGAAGAAGTTCTTAATATATTGAAACATCACAGGATAACAGGAAAAGATAATGGTGTTGTTAAATCCGTTACCAAAAAGGCAATGCGAACTAAATCGCCGAAGTTGCATGCCTTGTCTACCCTTCAAACGGCTGCTAATAAAAAGTGGAAATACAGCCCTAAACAAGTACTAGATACCGTACAAAAATTGTATGATAAAAAAATACTTTCCTACCCGAGAACGGACACTCAATTTATTACAGAAAACGAATTTGCCTACTTGTCTCAAAATCTTGAATCCTATCAGGATATTATCAAAAATACATTTCAGGTAGATTCCAGAGAGCCTAAGAAAAGGTATGTATACGGTTCGAAGGTTCAAGAACACTATGCCATTATCCCAACCAAGACCATTCCTACTAGTGCCACTCTGCAAGGCTTTTCGACCGAAGAACAGAATATCTATTTTGAAGTGCTTAATACTACCCTAGCTATGTTTCACACTGATTATGTATATGAAGAAACCAAAGTTATTACAGATGTAAATGGCCTTGATTTTGAAACTACTGGGAAGACGGAAATTAGCAAAGGATGGAAAGAACTCTTCAAAGATACTGATAAAAAAGATAGTCTCGATAAGAATAAGGCCGTAGCATCCTTGCCAATAATCGAAAAAGATGAAAAGGTACTAAGTGTAGTAAAACAAAAAGAAGGCTTTACAACGCCACCTAAGCCCTATACAGAGGGTGACCTTATTCTTATGATGAAGACCGCAGGGAAATCTGTTGAAGATAAAGAAGATGTGGAAATATTAAAGGAAATTGAAGGGTTAGGAACTGAAGCTACAAGATCAGGAATTATAGAAACAATCAAGAAACACGGATATATAAAAGTAAATAAGAATGTAGTATCTGTAACGGACAAAGGTAAAGTTCTTTGTCAGTCCATTCAAGGCACTCTGTTATCAAGTCCAGCCATGACAGCTAAATGGGAATCTTACCTGAAAACCATTGGAGAAGGTCAAGGATCATCTAAAGCCTTCTTATCAAACATAGAAAAGTTTATTAATAAATTAATTAATGAGGTGCCTGGGCAATTAAAGTCAGAAGCAATTGTTAAAAGCATTGAAAATATTCAAAATGCCGATCAAATCTGTTTATGTCCTACTTGTAAAAAAGGCAGTATTAGTTTAAAAAAATCTTTTTACGGATGTTCAGAATATACTAATGGCTGCAAGCAAAGTTTCCCTTTAAAGATACTAGGTAAAAAAATTACAGAAAAGCATGTAAAAGATTTAAGTACAAAAGGGAAAACAAGTGTGATGAAAGGTCTGCAACCAAAAGCAAAAGAGAAAAAACCATTTGATGCTTCTTTAGTTTTAAAAGACGGTTCAATTTCCTTTGAATTTCCTTCAAAAGTAAAAAAATAAGATGTATTTTAGAAAAAAAGGTCCTTAATTATTGGACCTTTTTTCTTGTAATTCAATTTCCTTCAATGGCTGAAAAAACTACTCATTGAATGTATGTGTACCAGTTAAATGTTCAGGGAATTCAGTCCAAAACTCTATCAATGCGTTTGCATAAGTATTGAAGTTGATTTTATCTATTTCGAATACAACTTCAGAATTGGTTGTGAATTCTCTATCCATGATTCTTTCCTTGTTATAGGAATCTAATTTGAACATTTCAGGATGCTTCTTAAATAATCGTTTAGCTGATCGGCCATCCCCATGTTTAAATGCATTAGCAATATCTGCTAATACATAAATCGTATCCCAATTTGAATTTTTTTCTAAATCATAGCCCAACATCAAATATGCATCTTTAATCTCTGTCATATTTGTACCGAATTTCTCTAGTTTTTTAGTTCTTACATTACTAAGATTATGATTTAGTTCTCCATATATAAAGCTTCGTAATTGTTGTTCAAAGATTTGATACATATTAGAGAGAAATGATAGGTGAAAATTATGTTCCATTAGAATTTCAGAATCATAAAATTCACAAACTTTATCATTAATCATTTCAAATACGTCACTTGGATCAGTATTTTCCCAATTAAATGCTGTGGCATATTCTTTTTCTAATTCCTTATAGTGTTTGTCCGCAGACTTCTCGTGATCTTGAAAGAGTAAAGACATAGCTGACAAGTGTTTATCTTTCATTCGGTCGTAAATTGATATATATTGCTTCCTTCTATAGGAGCTTAACCATGCATCTATTTGTACAGTTGTTCCACTCATATTATCACCTTTACCTTCACCTTTAGTTAACTATTATTTTATATTTTTCCAATAAAAAAAACAGCTTATTTGTGGCTGCTTTTTTTAATCAACTTTCTTATATTCACAAACATTATCTGAACTTGATAATTGAGCTTTCATCGTATCTCCTTCGACTGTAATAATGAAATTGTCAGAACCACCGCCATAATCAAATTCGTAATCATTATTCTCTATATGCTTATATGTTCCAGAAGAGTGTTCTCCTCCTTGTACTCTTGAATTTTGAATTTCGAAGTTGTTTTCTCCTTTAAAAGTAAAAGAGTCTCGACAAACATTTTTTTCTCCATCAATCTTTTCCCACGTACCGTTCCAAGATGATGAAGCTGTTTTATCTACATTTTCTTCACCACAAGCAGCTAATACAAATGCGGCCATTGTTGAGATCATTAGCATTTTTTTCATAGTACACCACCTACTTTTGTTTTTCTTTAATTCTTTCAAATACTATTTTACAGTTTTTGTAGAAGTTTATGGGGGCATTTTTTAGTGAATTTAACAATACCCCCCTTTTTTCTGGACTGTTTTTGGTTAATCTGTATAATCCAAAAGTGACTAGTAAAAGCAGCATTATGATATTTAATAATATATTCATGTTTTGCGTCCTTTCACATATTATTTAATTCTACGCATAATTACTGATTTCGCAACTGTAGACACTGTCCCAGAACCAATTCCACCTGCTGTACGACCAGTCCCTGTTGAATACATAAGTTCTTTAACTACTTGTGGAGATTTAACTACTAATATCATATATCCAATACCGAACATTATTTTATCAGCTTCCCATATACTTCCATTTGAAAAGAACTTACACATAAATAATATTAATAATATTTGAACACTTTGAGTAAAAATGATACTCAATAAATTTTTCCAAAACCCAGGTAATAAATTCATGTTGTCACTTAGATTAGTAGCGATACAAATAGGGGCGATTGCCAAAGCAAAGCCTAATTCAGCGAATCTTATAGCCATCTGGATTAACATTACAAAGAATAAGATCGCTAAAATCAGAGCCAAAATACACATAAATACTAAGTTTATTTCAGCTTCTTGAATTTTTGCTGCATCATACTTAAATGTACTGAATTTCAGATTATAACCCTCTAATAGACCTTGAACAAACCAATTGTTAAATTTAAGAAGGTATTCAAATATCCATTTAAAACTTGATGCAAAACACACTGTAAATATTAGTTTAACTGATTTTTCCCTTATGACCCCTCTTGATTCTGGATCGGCTGTAGCTAGAATTTCAACCATCTTATATAGGAATATTACTGTTAATAAAACAAAGAAAAATTTATAGGCCTGATCGTAAAATCCACTTATTGTTGGATCTTCTAAAATCTTAGCTGGTTCTAACAAAAACGTGTCTAATTGTTGAATACTATAATTAATAGCTCCTTGCACGATATTTAATACAAATTCACGTATTTTACAATTGAAATCAAAGTTTCCACAATCTAAATTAACCGATTCAGATGTTTCTTCTTCTTCTGCATATGCAACTTCAGTTGTAACGAAATTAAATACAAATACAAGGAGGAAAAACATTGATAATGCTAAGAGAATTTTATTTCTTTTTTTCTTTTTAAGAATCAATTTATTTTCCCCCCTCTAATTACCTTGGAATTCAGAAACGTCATTTAAAATTTTAAAATTAGTTACAATCCACTTTTTATTTTTTAATTCAAGATTGATCTCTGCAATTGATTTAGACTTGCTTTTCTTTCCATTGATAGTGATTACTGAATCAAATGTTGCTAACACCTTTGCCTTTGTATCATATTCATCTCTTGCATGATAAACAGTCGTATTGTCTATATCACTTCTATATTCAAGATCCTTTGGCATTTCAAATTCTTTATCTAATTCTTCATAAGTTTGAAATAGGTTATCTTGAACTTCTTTAGTAGTTAATCCATTGATATTTTCCTTTTTTGGTCTTCCTTCATATGTGTAAAATGCTTCTAAAAATTTGATTGCATCATCTTGAACGTTCACTTTGCTGTTACTACTTAATGCATTATATTTTTTATCTAATTTGGTATAAGCATCTTTTATGTCATGATGCTGCTTAAATTGGTATCCACCAAAAGCAATCACTATGACCAAAAGTATATAAAGAAAAATCCTTTTATCCATTTATATACCACCTCGATTATTTAACTCACTCGACCATAACCAACTATTTTAGGATTCCAATAGTTATTGAGTTGTGAAAATCCTATTCCTCCGTTATTCGCATCAAACATTTTATTGTTTCCTACATAAATTCCAACGTGTGTAACATCATTATAACTAGCTGTTTTAAAGAATATTAAGTCACCTGGCTTCATTTGGTCCTTTGAAATCCTTTTCGTGGCTTTATATTGTTCTTGTGCGGTTCTCGGTAAACTATAACCAATATTCTTAAATGCCCATGAAGTTAAACCACTACAATCAAAACTAGTGGCAGGCGTTGATCCACCCCAAGTATATGGAAAACCTTCATACTTAAGAATTTCTTTGTATAACGTCTCATACGCTTTTTGTCCTAATTGTGAACCGGTAGCTATTGCTCCTCCTGTAGAAATGTAGCTAAATACTTTGGTTGTATAACTCCAATCCCCATAACAATAAGGATATCGAAAGTTATTTGTATCTCCACCACATGTGTATTTCCCAGGGTTCTTTTCCATTTGCAAAGAAGAAAATTCTTTAGCAAGTGCTTCGGAATGTTTTCCACCTTTTGATGATAAAAAATCTATATATCCTCCACCAAAGTTGTAACTTTGAACTATTCCTTCGATATTTACACCTTTGGCTTTTCCCTTTTCAAAAACACCTGCAAAATGCTTGACCCCGACTTGAATAGAATATAGTGGATCAGTAATGGAATTGGGAGGTAATCCTAAACTTTCGGATGCTTGAAAGATATCACGACTTAATCCCCCGCCATTTTCTTGCTGAAGAATCGCTAAAAGGACAAGAGTATGTTCCTCCATTCCATACTTTTTCAATTCAGCTTCTATTAGCGATCTATAGGCTAAAACTTCTGCTGATAATTCACCTACCTCAAATTCTCCTGTTTCCTCTTCTGTAGAGGAGCCCAAGCCTACAACCATCATGATGATACCAACAAAAAAGATTGTGATTCCACCAATTACCCATTTCCATTCTTTAGCAGCAAATAAGCCTAATTTTGTTGTCAATGTGAACATATATTTTCACCTACTACTTAACCAAAATAAGTTCTGGATTTTCTCGTTCCTTATGGAAGTGCTCTTCTTTATCAGTATCAGTTAATAAAATTTCGTGGTTATTTTTAACATGTTGGTATTCAACTTCCATTCTTGGTCTATCCCATAACTGAAGCTCAATGGGTGTTAACTGTACGTGTAATGAAACTTTAGTTGAACCTTCGATGAAAACGCCTTTACCAGCACTTTTTTTACGATCTGCATCTTTAATTACTAAAATGAGTTTTTCTTCCTCAGAGAAGTTCTCTGATGTTTTATCCATGATTGTATTTAACTCTGCCCTGGACATTGGAAGGTATAACTTAGATACAGAGTTTAAGATAATAGCTTCACCATAGTTCCTAGTTCCTTCTACTGCGGATAGAAAGTCACCTACCTGTTGAGTAGCCGAGGTAACACCACTATTAAAGGAACGGAGTAACTTATACATATCTGATAAGAATTTCATCGCCAGTGGGTTTCTTGGATCAGCCAGTATATGAGCTTCATCAACGTATATTTGAACAATTTCTTTATCTTTTACTGCATCTTCTTCTAAAAACGTCAGAATGTTATACATAGCTACTTTTTGTAAGTCTTCCTCACCTTTTAAATCAAATAAGTCGAAGGTAATTAAGTCATTAGATAAATTTACATTTGTATGCCCATTCATAGCCTTAGAGTAAGAACCTTCAACATATTGATAAAGTACTTGATACAAATTACTTAATGGTTTAAATTCTTCATTGTTAGCTATTAATTCTTTAATTACGTTATACAAAGCTCCCATTGTTGGGTAATCAGTAGATTTTAAAGTTGAAAAATCTGTATCCCATGTAATACTCAATGGTTTGTTCTCTTTTGTTTTGTTCTCTTTATAAGTTTTAACGAGAGCTTTTTCTAATAAAGCTAATGCTACAGGATCATCTTTTAGATCCGAATACATAAGAGTAAACATTGTTTTTAAAGTGGAAATCTTACGATGCAGTAAAGATGAATCAATAACATTTCCATCATCATTTTTAATAAGTTTAGTGTTCATGATTTCAAAAGCATTGATAACCGTATCATTCATTGGAGAAATTTTTATCCATTCCCCACCAATACGTGTGAATTTATTTCCAAACTCTCCTTTTGGATCTATGACCCTAATACGAGTACCTTGAATCCATCGACGCAGCATATCTCCAAAAAGATATGTACTTTTTCCAGAACCACTTGGTCCACATACGTACTCATGTCTATTTAGTAATTCATCTGGATTAGTCATTACAATACTATTGGTCTTTAGGTTCCTTCCTTTAATGATTCCTCTATCCGATATTACTTCGGATTCATCAAAAGGAAATAAGGCAGATAAAGCTTCTGCATCGAAATTTCGATAAGTGAGTTCTTTTACCTTATTTTTATTTATAGGAAGTACCGATTCAAAGGCATCAAACATACGGTTTGTAGGTGCAATAGCTTTCAAATGGCGACTTGTAAGAGTTTTAACCGAATTGGTAACACGGTTTAACTCTTCTAAAGAAAGAGCCTGAATGTGAATAAGCATATGTTCGTTGAATAATTCTGAATTTGAACTTGTGAGGTTATCGAGCAAAACAGTTGCATCTTTGATGTTATTTTCAAGATTTTGACGTTCCGAGGTTTTAAGTTTAGCATCATGTAATTGGCTGCTATACTCTACAATCGCTTTATCTAAAGCTCTAACCATGGCTTCTGAAGATGTAGGTTCAATATGATGAATAACAGATACATTTGAACCTATGCTATGGAGCTTATCGAGAAAACCCGCAGTAATGTTATTGGAGAAATGGGCCACTGCTAATGTTCTCACATAATTACTTCCCAATCTCATGTATGAATCATGTTCTTCTATACTATCTGGAGACAATATATCTAAAAAAGTTGATTGGTCATCTACAAAGTTTTCAAGTGTAACATTTTCCTTCTTCTTACCAATCAAATTAGACAAAAAACTTAGCATATCACCCACTCCTAACGAACATAATAGTTTTCTTCAGCTTTTAATCTATCCACCGTATTAATAAGGTTTCTTCGTCCAATGACATAAGCTGGATTTACTTCATCCTCTATTGCTAAAATTTGAGCATTCTCATAATCAAAAAACATATGAATATACTTTTCTAACTCTTTATTAGATAACTCTTTAACTTCCAGTTTCGGACTTCTTAACATTTCTTCGATTTTAATTGTATAATCTTCGATTCTTGTTCTCAGTTTTCTAATCGCTTCAATTTTGGATTTTTCATCACTAAATGATTGATCAATCACGATATAACGATTTCTTCTAATCATTTCTCGATCTTTTTGAATATTATTTGCATACCAAATGTAACTTTGTAAGATTTTCTTTTTATATGGATTATCCATTTTCTTTAATTGTGATTGAAGATCCACAACGTAATCTTTTAAGTTAACAGGAGTGGAAACTCGGCTAATCATAATTGGAGCATCTATAGTGTTTAAAAAGCTTTCATAACTCTCAAGTACTTCTCTTTCTTCATTATGTGACATTAAAGAGATATTAACGGGTGAAACACTTAAAACTTTGATTAGTCTGTTGTCCTTTGTTTCAATCATTTCGTTATATATATTCCGGATAGGGATTAAATCTTGAACCGTTTTTTCAGTCTCCTGAACTTTCTTCTTTCCGAACATATACTCACTCCTTAAAACCCTTCTTTTTATAATAGAAAACTTTCTTTCTATTTTTAAATTCAATCTGCCATTTTAGATAATGAAACAATCTGATGTTTTTTCGTTGCTTAATTGGCTTAACGAATAAAAACAAACCAATTATAGTCGGTGGCAGCACTACCATAAAAACCTTCATTTGCACATTTGTACCACTTGGTATCATGTACGAATATAAGAGATAACCAATTAATCCCCCTAATGCAAGAAACAGCGCTTCTTTAAAAGTAACGAAGCGCCAGATATGGATTTCCTTGCTTATTTGTCGAGGGATCGTGAATTTTTTCTTTCCCTCTTCTTTCATAAGGAAGCCTCCTATTAAAATGTTTTACCAATCCATGACATAATAGCCGGTGCAGAGAAACAAATAATGGCTACAAATGATGTAAACCAGATACCTTTTTTAAATCCGGCTTTAGCTGATTCATCCCCCACAATCCAAGCTCCAATACAACAAATAATTAGTGCAATAATAGCTATTGGTGTGGCTATATCAAGCAAACCTGCAACCACACTGTCATTCAAAAAGTTAGATATCTTAGTAAATGGATTCATTAATGAAACCTCCTTTTAGTTTATATTTATATTGTAAACCAATAACGGATTTTAATCAATGTAAATTTGCCTAGTTTTGGCTAAATAGGTAAAAAGACTTTAAATGTCCAAAGTTTGTAAACTACCCTCTTCAAGTTCTTCTACTGTGATCTCCAATGCTTTAACGATTTTCATAATATTTTCATGTGTAGGGTATTTCCGATTTCCTCTTTCGATTTGAGAAATAGTCGATTGTGGAACTCCTGATTTTTCCGCAAGTTCAAACTGCGTCCAACCTTTCTCTAACCTTTTTTCCCTGATTTTATTAATGATGTTCACCTCCTTATTTTTTTATATGTAACAGCCACCTTTAATTCGAAAACGAATATTGAATAATCGTCTTTATCTTACAAGATTAGACAAACGTAGGGGAGTGTCATCTTTTATGGCCCTAGAATAGCAAAAGGGGCTATAAAATATAGCCCCTAGAGAATGTAGACACCCCTTTTTCTGAAAAGTTACTGTTAAAAAAGGGGTTTTTGTATCTTTTAACCAGCATATGTAGATAGTTATTTTCGAATATGACACAAAATATTGTTTCTAAACTTGATATAAAAAAAGCTAAAAGGCATCAACAAAGTCGACAGCCTTTTAGCTTTTTTTAAATATTCAATTGAAGTTTTTTTGATCTGGATCTGACAATTTGGCTGATCACCATGAAGTAACTACACATTCATAAACCTCCAGATTTCACTTTTTGAATAGCTTCCTTCATGCTTGATACGGATAGTTTTTTTAGTATATTTTTGATTTGATTCTTAATAGTATTATCGCTTTTAATTAATTTTTTTTGTATCTCACTTCTCGAATATCCTTGCTCAATAAGGTCATATACCCCCCTTTCGGCAGTAGTTAATTCTTTAAGTTGTTCTTCGCTTTTCAACCGAACATAATCTTTAATCAAAGCTTGAATTGGAGGGGTTTCATGATAAGATGCACGGATAATTTCAGGTATACGAGTGGCATCTTTTTTCAAAATATAATCTGTTGCTCCAGCCGTAAAGGCTTGCTGAATAACTTCTTCATCTGACATAGACGTTAACATAATAATTTTAGAAGATTCACTTCGTTTTAATTCTAATGCTGTGTATATACCATCCAAGTTGTCTTCCGTAAGATTTATATCAACTAGAAAAATATCAATATGATTAAGTGCCCCTGAAAGTTTAATTGCTTCTTCTTTTGTTCTGCTACATGCAACAAGCATCATATCATCTTCATTGCCAATAATCGTTTCTATGAGTTTAATCCAATCTTCGTCATCTTCAATTAACACAACTCTTATTTTATCCATATGCATCAATCCTCCTTTATTGGGAATGTTAATTTAACACTTGTCCCTTTATTTAGCTCACTCTCAATCTCTAAATTCCCACCACTTTTAGTCATCACATGGTAGCAATAAGCTAAGCCCAAACCAAAATTCGTACCACTCTTGCCTTTTGTAGTGAAAAAAGGATCCACAACACGACGTAAATTATTAGGAGATATACCCATACCATTATCAGTAAATACAACTATGACATTATCTGACTTGGTAAAATCTGTTGATACCTCTATTTCTCCACCTTCTTTTAAAGCCTCCAGTGCATTATTTAAAATATTTATAAAAACTTCTTTTGTATGAGCGCTATCACATATAACATCAATATTTCCTGCATTATATTTCTTGTTGATTCTCACCCTGTCACAATCCATCTGTATATCTTCTATGCTGTTATCTAATATTTCATTTAAATTCTGTTTTGAGCGTACGATATAGATTGCTTGTGTCTTACTTTGGATTCGATCTACCATATTCGTGAGATGATCTGAACTTCGACTGATAATATCGATTGCTTCTTTTCCACTTGCGTTTAATTGATCTTTGTAGGGTTTCAAAAGAAAAAGGCTAGAATTAATTTTATATAATTGATTCTTTACCGCATGGTTTAATAAACCAGATCCCGTATTAAAAACTTGCATTTTACTATCAAAGGCCTGTTTTTCCATTTTCAGTCTAACACCTAATACTCCCATTTTTGTCATCATAACTATACATGTGATTCCTGCAATTGCAACAGGGATAGAATTCAATCTCCACATGGCGATTAATCCAACCGCATGCCCTATATAATTGGTCAAAACATTTGTTAGAAAGGGAGGAAGTAAAAGGTAATTAAATAATTTCCGATCTTTTTTCTTCTCAGTATTTTTCTCTATTTTTGTACTGTAGATCATAAAAGATGTTCCAACTAAGTAACATGGAATTGCCCAAACAGCCACTAAAATCCAATTATGCGAGACTTGCGGGTAAAAGGTCGTATTAAGAATCATAATGAATAAGGGAATTAACAACAATGAACCTAATAATCTTAATTTCCCCTTTGAAAAGAGCCCTGAATATGTAGCTGCAAACATCATAAAACAATAAGGAGATACATTTTGATTAAAAAAACTGCCTAAACTATAGCTTACTTGAAATAAAATTTCATAATCTAAAGTAACAAAATTGTATTCAACAAGATATGGAAAAAAAGTTTCTATCAGTGATTTGCCAAATGCGCCACTGCCAAATGAAAAAAGTAATAAACTTAACCATTTACCCCAATCTTTTTCTCTATTATTGATATAAACTATCGCTGCAACTGTATACAGAATAAAAAATGTTAATACCATGATAAACACCCTCTTTTCGGTATACTTTAATTAACAGCAGAATTTAAAAACGAAAGTACTTTTTCTTGATATTCATTTGGATAAGCTTGGTGACTTCGCAAATGCAAAACACCTGATGTTTTCCAATATGTAAATTTGTCAGGATGACAGTTTGATAACAATTCGCTGTGTCTACAAAAGATTGTTTTATCTGCATCACTGTGTATAAATAACACTTTTCGGGGATATATTTTTCCAATAACATCAATAGGTTTTACAACATCAAGTTTTACACCCGATAAAAAAGGTATCGTGTTTAAAATAATTGGGTTAAATGGATACTTCGGTAGTTGGGGTACGACCGAGATACATGTAAAAAAGGGTCATAGTATGGTATTGTTTACCATTTATAACCCTTTCTTGCTCTTTACTTTCTTATATACTATACAGGAATATCTTCCTCGATTGGTTGTGGAATATTTTCTAAATCGATCATATA
>NZ_JBFTMS010000058.1:0-22460 GCF_056397085.1 Peribacillus sp. 05N428
CTGCGGGAGCAGCGGGACAGGTGAGACCCCACAGGCGTTTACGCCGAGGAGGCTCACCGCCCGCCCCGCGGAAAGCGAGCATCTGGAGGGGAAATCAACCACAACTCACTACCTGGTAAATAGCAACAAAGTATGTGAAAACAGCCTTTAGATAAGACTCAAATCGTCCAGGATTTTTGTCCCCCCCTCTTTTTCCTTCCTCTCTAAAATGCATGAAATAGCTTATACCGGTTTGCTTTTCTTCAAGAACATGGATGAATCACGGTATTTTTCCTATAAGAGAAAACAAGGTTTGAGATGTTAAAAGGATATCGGTAATGATAGGATTTGCAATTTGAACAGAATAATAATGCCCCCTCGTTAATATGCTTTTAATGATGGATTTGTTAAAAGGGGGCATTAGTTATGAATGAGAACACACAGGAAACCAATATGAGGAATAACTCGGGAATGTTTGTTGCACGCTCTTTAGATGAGATTCGTTTTTGGTCAAGAATAATGAAGGAACACTCGTTATTTCTAAGACTAGGTTTCAGATGTGAAGATACACAGTTAATTGAGGAAGCTAATCAGTTTTATCATTTGTTTGAACGGATAGAACAGCAATCCCATTCATTAACAAATCAAGCTGATCCCGAACAGATCAGGAGATTTAACTCGGAGGTGCAGCAAGCTGCTACAGGCATATTTTTATTTAAAAGAAAAGTATTGGGATTAATACTCACGTGTAAATTGCCTGGTGCGAACAATTTCCCGCTATTAGTCGACCATACAAGCAGGGAAGCCAATTATTTTAGGAAACGATTAAAAGAATTAAATGAGGGTAAATTGAAACCTCTTGCAGATGCGATCATCAAGGAAAATGTTTTCTTTTTAAGAATAATGGCGGATCATGCAAAATTCATCGGACATCTCCTTGATCCATCGGAAAGAAAGCTAGTGGATATGGCGCGAAACTTCAGTAATGATTTTGATCAATTAGTCTTTCAAGCTGTAGACTTAGAGTCCATGAAACCGCAATCTCAAACCGCCCCTCTTTTGGATCAATTTCTAGATCAGAACCGTGTTTCCGTCGTATCACTTCGGGACTTTAAGAAAACCGCCAGGGATTTAATCGAAGAATGCAAAATCAAGAGCATTATCCATCCACTGTTAGCTGATCACGTTTTCCGTGAGGCCGAACGCTTCCTTGAAATCATCGATATGTTTGAATCCCACCTTACAGGTGAAACATACAATTAATTAGAGGTTTTTATATTATTGCTATTATGGATTAATATATTCAAATAAAAATTGGCCCTTCTGGATATCGAGTTTGTCTACAGTTTTTTTTGCTTGTATAAATTTGGACGTTGCTTTCCACTTCAGGCACTCGCTTTCCGCGGGCGGTCCGGGAGCCTCCTCGGCGCACATGCGCCTGTGGGGTCTCCCTTGGACTCGCTATTCCCGCAGGAGTCTCCGCACCTTCCGTTCCAATCCACTATGTTTAAAAATTTGGATAGAACTCCTTTTTCCTACAGTCTTTTTTGTTTTAAAATAGATTTATTAAAACTTGTAGTGATGAGGATTCTATCGAAACATCATTCTATTTAACGAGATCAACTTGAAATGATTACTTTAGACCAACTGGTGCCGGCGAACTATTTGGTGCGTAAAATTGAGGCTTCCATTGACGTCACTTTCATTTATGACTTGGTGAAAGATATGTATTCAAAGGTAGGACGCCCAAGTATTGATCCAGTTATTTTAGTTAAACTGACATTCATTCAATATTCCTTTTGTATTGGGAACGATTGAACACCTTAATACACATGACAGTCATATTTTGGAGCCACTTATTGAGCAAGTGTTTGAGAAAGTTGGAAAACCAGAGCAGTTGCCGCAGATGCAGCTTATCAAACACCAACGATTACAAGCTACCTATTTAACAAAGAAATCACACCTGCTTTACCCTATACACGTCCTCGAACAAAAGAAGGATCCTATCGCAAACATGACTATGTTTACGATGAACACATTGATTTTTACCTTTGCCACTTCGGCGAAACTTTAAAGTACTCAAACAACAAATAATGAGGGCTATCACGAGTACAAATCGTCAAAACAAATTTGTGCAACATGCTCATATATATATCACGGTGTACAGAAAGCAAAGACCACCAAAAAGAAGTGACACGGAATATCTGGCAAGCAAGGTATACGTTGGACAACTTTAAAGGGACTTAAAAATTGTCGATGCAAGCGATGCTTTAAAGAAGATGGCCACGAGGACATGGCAAGGTCCTAAAATGGCATAACATAGTGACTCCAAGAGCCTAAATCTATTAACCTTTGGTCAAAATGTCAAAGGGAATTTTAAAAGGGGTTCGAAATTTTTTAATTCCGAACCCCCTTTGTCTACAAACTGGCCCTTCTCGATATAGAGAAGGGCTTTGATATGTAAAAAGTTAAGATTGGGAGTTCACCAATGTTTCAAGTTTCTCTTTATCAGAAACAGAAATCCATGGTAAATCCTGATTGACTTCATTAATACCAGGTTGGATAACGCGGCTGTTTAAGAGGTCACAAATACACTCATTTATTAATTGGATATCCTGGTCTGATATTTTCCGGTTATATGTAGCGGCTCCTGTTTGTGTGGTCATCCCCCCTATCAAGCCTCTTTGATTTAATGAACTCCTGATCACTTCTCTGATAGCCTCTAGACTAGTCAACGGAAATACATCAAGGTGCTTAACAATCATTCTAAAAATATCCTCTCTAGATAAATCCTGTTCAAAATGTTGTCTCAAATAATCCACCCCCATTAGTCAAAACATTCTCCAAATGAAACGTAAAATCCTCCTATTCAGAAAAACCATTTAACAAATCCCAAAACAAAAAACCCTCTCAATTAAGAGAAGGGCTTTTAACAATGGAGGAGTACCACTTAGGGGGTAGTACAATATTATAATTATCGCCAAACGAATACATTTATATTCACCACTTCCTCAATTTGGTGAAAACGGCCTTACGTGACATTGAAAATTGACGCCTTAGTCGTTCCCACTCTGCCTTTGCATTACTTTTTTTCTTTGTTCCATGACCATTCTTAACTCCTTCTATAATAAGATCCCTATTATAACGGCCCTTTAATGTTTTTTGAATGGAAAATAGCGTTCATTTTCCATTGATCGGAGTGCCGCCATTGCATCATATTAAGGGGTTTAATTGATTAAACGGATGGATGGTCCTATCTTTGGTATTAAGGATGCCTCTTACACTATTTAATTTTCACCATGTTTCTGATATGCTTTTATCAATTGAAAAAAGAAAGGTGTAGTTACAATGTTAAAGGAATTCAGAGAATTTATTACCAAAGGAAACGTTCTCGATCTTGCGATAGCTGTAGTAATGGGTGCTGCTTTTGGAAAGATCGTTTCATCACTAGTAAATAATATTATCACACCGCTAATAGGAATTTTATTAGGTGGGGTCAATTTTGCTTCGTTATCTATCACAGTTGGAAAAGCAGATGTTCAATACGGTCAATTTGTCCAAGCTGTGATTGATTTCTTGATCATTTCATTCGCGATTTTCATGTTTATGAAGGTAGCGAATTCTCTTATTAGAAAAAAACAAGCGAACGAGGAAGAGGTATTGGAAGCGGTACCTGCATCCGAGCAATATTTAAAGGAAATCCGTGATCTTTTACAAAAAAATGCACGGCAGGATGAAACATCATAAGTATATAAAGAATCAGTGAAAAAGTGCAGAAGTAGTCAAAAATCAGAATAAGAAAAAGCCCCTCTCTTAATTGAGAGGGGCTTTTTAATATCATAATGAACTACGTATACGTTACTATAACAAGACAAGCGACACTTATTAAATAACCGTGTATCGGAATTCTTAAAGCAAAGTGACAGTAATGTTGGCAATCAAAAGAGGCTCTCTATCAACCCAATAGCAAGTACTGCTGTAATAATTTTTATTATATGAACAGAATTATCCCCTCCCCCTGCTTCTACATATTATTTATCGGCAATATTTATCGCGTAAAGCAAGGGTATACTTAACCGATTGTACTGTACCTTTTTCTTGATCTTCAATCATTTGTTCTAAAAGTTCTTTTGGAGGATAATAGTAATCCAATGGTTTAATGACACTTAAATCATATGGAGGTTGTTCGACTTTGAAAGCTCCTTCTCCAACCGCAAAGACTCCGCCAGCACCATGCTCTCTCTTAAAATTGATGGCATATGGAAAACACATTTCAACGTTGATTCTAGTTAGGGTAGATTTCTCAACCAGTATTTTAAAACATTCTTCTGTATCAATATTGCCTGTCCCTACTGGTACACCACATACCCTATAATCCTCGCCATCATGAATGATAATATGATCTTTAAAATGGGTTGTGAATGCATATGGTGCTAATTTTCTTACAGCTTCAACCGGATCCTCCCATGCCATCATTCCGTTGCCCACATCACAATGAGCGCTAACCCAAGGGCTGTTGACTTCATTTATAATTTGAATAACCTCATCTGTTAACTCTTCCTCATGATTTTCCACAGCTAGTTTTATCCTGTATTTCTCCAATAGTGGTATAATTTTTTTTATATCTCCTGGTGCTTTTTTCAATCTTTCCGGATCATACTCTCCTAAGCATGCATACGTACGAATCACATCCGCTCCGATTCTATGTGCTGCCTTAATGACTTCTGTTAGATGTTCCGGATCACTTCCATTTGTGTCTATTTCAGCGAAAAATCCATACTTTTGAATTTCTTTTCTTACTCTGTCTAAATATTCCGGTTCAAATGATTCTAATGTACCCCATCCTGACAACCCTGGCCATGGAACAATATTGATCATGACTCCGTCTAATCCCAATTCAGCTGTTTTTCTGATAAAACCGAAAATATCCATTCGCCCTGTAATAAATTGCAAGTGATAGCTTTCTGTTTCTAATCCAATTTTCATTTTTTCCCCACCTTCAATTAAGTATTTAATTTTTTTGTTGATTTTCTTTTTTCTTGTTTACGATTTTATCTAGCTGTTTCAAAAAGTATTTTTCGATTAATGTCCAGAAGTCATTTTAATACCTATAGCCCCTGCAATGATACACATAATGAAGAGGTTTAATCTTAAACTTCTAGGTTCATTAAAGAAAATCATTCCTGCTAAAACACTTCCAACTGAGCCGATACTGGTCCATATTGCATAGGCAGTCCCGACTGGAAGAGAAGTTAATGACAAGGATAGAAAATAAAAGCTTAAACTACCCAAAAAAAGACACGCTACAGAGGGGAGCAATTTTTTAAAGCCGTCTGCACGTTTCAGGCTAATAACACTACCAATCTCGGCAAATCCGGCAATAATAAGAAAAAACCAAGCCATTGAATCATCCCCTAACCTTGTATATCAGTTCATTTCCTTTATTGTTTAGGCTCTGCTGGATTAACTTTTATTCCAATCATCCCCAATATCATTAAAGCCATAAAAAATACTTTCAGTGGATTAATGGTCTCACCCAAAAAAAGCATCCCAATTACTACAGTTCCAACCGTTCCCAATCCAGTGAAAATGGCGTAACCAGTTCCTAAGGGTATTGAATGTAAAGCTTTTGAAAGTAAAAAGAAACTAAAGATTATAATAACTACCGTAAATATACTAGGTATAATTTTGGTGAATCCGTGTGAATATTTAAGACCAATCACCCAGACAATTTCCAAAAGTCCTGCCATTATGATATATATCCATGCCATTTTATCGCTCTCTCCTTTGGCATTGACACTTATTTTTGAACCACGAAGTTCTCCATATATCGATAAATCGCATAAGCTACCCCATTTTCATCATTATTAAGGGTTGTCGTTGTACAAACAGTTTTTATGACATCTTTTGCATTTCCCATCGCTACGCTGTATCCAACTTTCTGGAACATGGATAAATCATTGTTGCTGTCCCCGATTGCCATTGCCTTATCTAATGAGCCATTCATCAAGAAAGCCAATTTTTCAAGGGCTATTCCTTTTGAAGCTCTTTTACTGGTAATTTCAATGTTATGATCAGCAGATGAAACGACCATCAACTCATCAAACTTTTTGAATTGGTTCCAGGCTTCCTCTAATTTATTTTCATCAAAAGAACATGCTAAAATGTTATAGAATTCTTCCTCCTGTTTTAAGATATCATGATAGTTTTCAACTAAAACATATCCAAACTGGTCAAATTGCCTTTCCGCTATTTCAACTAATTCTTTCATATCTGGATTCAAATCTGCGCTTTTCAAACTTTTAATCTCGTTATGGAAATGTTCTCTTCCTTTTTTAAGAGTATAGATGGCTTTATCAGTGAACACTTCGTAATAATAATTCCGTTCATCTAACCATTGGAGAATGGATTCAACACGATCTTTAGTTATCGTAATAGAAGAAATGCACTTTGCGCTTTTTGAATGAATGGTTGCTCCATTTGTCCCGATTACAAATGGGGATATCCCGGCTTTTTCACATATTGTTTGAACGTCAAAATAAGCCCGTCCTGTTGAAATAACTACTTCAAAGCCTCTATTTTGGGCATATTGAATCGCCTTTATATTTTCTTCACTAATTTCATTCTGGTCGTTTAATAATGTTCCGTCTAAGTCTATCGCAATGAAACTCATGCTATATAGCTCCTTTTCATTCTATCTATTAAATTTTCTTTCTAGCTTTTTTTTTGCTGCTATCAAAAAAAGAGAGTACTCCCTCTTCCATCTCTTTTATGGGCTATGCTTGAATCCAATTGACTTCCTCTAATTTTGAATCATTTCTCCATTCCTCTGGAAATGGCTGCTCGCAGACAATCACATCTACTTTTTCTAGAGGACAAACTTTACAAAAGGTGTCGACACCGATTTTAGAGTAATCCGTTAACAATATGACGTGCTTTGATACCTCGACCATTTTGCGTGAAACTAATGTTTCACGTAAATGATAATTACTAACACCACTTTGAATGGAAACACCGCCAGCTGAAATGAACGCTTTATCGATATTAAATTGATTTAACATTTGTTCAGTGAGACCCCCGCATATGGATTGATGCTTTGGATCAATTTGTCCTCCCAGTAATAGAATTTGTCCTGTAAACTTATTTTGATTGAGCAATTCGGTCAACACAGACGACACAGGAAGAGAATTGGTTAAAATCGTAATGTCTTTTTTATTTTCAATACACTGGGCAAATTCAAGCATGGTTGTACCTACATCAATGGCAATCACATCTCCATTGGAAATGAGTTCCACCGCTTTTTTCCCAACCTTGATTTTCGCTTCTTGATTCACCGTTGTACGCTGTGTAAATGGAGGCTCCTCAAATTCAAAGACTGTTTTAATCGCTCCACCGTAAACCCTCTTTAACAGTCCTTTTTCCTCTAATATCATCAAATCGCGTCGAATCGTTTCCTCTGAAACATTAAATTGATCAACTAATTCTATTACTTTTACTTTTCCCATTTTGTTAAGTTCTTTTAAAATTTCATTCTTTCTTTCTTCAGGCAAAACAGACATATTTCTCCCCCTAGATCATCAATACTTTATAACATAATGCATTCTTTCTTCGGTACAAGAATTTGAACGCGTGCTCCTTGCTCAAACATTTCCCCACGGTGGTGAAGATAGTCTACATGAAAAGCGCACTCCTCTGTTTCTACTTCATATCTTAAAACATTACCTGCCATGGTAACATCTTTAATAAATCCTTTAATCCCCCAATTCCCTTGTAAGTCCAAGCTGTCTTCACCAACAGAAACTAATTGTAAAACTTCTGGACGAATGGCAACTTCATTCCCTTTTAATTCTTTGGTACGAACAAGTTTTCGGAAAACTTCCATATTACAGACATTATAATTCCCGATAAATTTGGCAACAAATGTATTGACTGGAGAAGTATAAATTTCTGAAGGAGAACCGGATTGAACAACTTGTCCTTTATTCATGACAAAAATTCGATCAGACATCGTCATTGCTTCTTCCTGATCATGTGTAACAAAAATAGTTGTGATATCTAATTCTTTCTGTATTCTCTTTAATTCTTTTTGCAAACTTTTTCTAATTTTAGCATCTAATGCGCTTAACGGCTCATCCAGAAGCAGTACTTTTGGCTCCATGACAAGCGCACGGGCAAGAGCAACCCTCTGCTGTTGTCCACCAGATAATTGATGAGGATAAGACTCTTCTTTTCCTATTAAATCAACCATATCAATCATATTTTTCACTTTTGACTTAAGATTTTTCACCTTTTTCATTTTAAGGCCGTAAGCGATATTATCAAAAACATTCATATTCGGGAAAAGCGCATAAGACTGAAACACCATACCGACTTCACGCTGACGCGGTGATAAATCAGTAATATCTTTTCCATCAATTAAGATTCTTCCTACATCAACGTCTTCAAGTCCCGCAATGGAACGTAATAATGTACTTTTTCCACACCCGCTTTGCCCAAGAAGTGTAGCAAATTCACCTTTTTTTAATGTTAAAGAAATATTATTTAAAACTAATTGATTGTCATATCCCTTAGTCACTTGTTCGATGGTTACATAGCTCATTAGTTTTCACCTTCTAAAGTAGTATTTTATGACGGTATTTTTCTTAAAAAAATGAAGGAATTCGCTTCTTATTTTGACCCGACAGGATTTCTTTTGTTTCTAAACGTAAGCTTTAATACAGTCCCCGTTAAAAGTAAAATCATTGAATAATAGGTAATAACAATTGCACTTGTTAAGTGACCACTGCTGTTTAGTTTGTCGGATAGATAAATTTGAAGGGTTTCGAATCGGCCCCCGACAAGCAAATTGGCAAAAGCAAACTCACTAAATAAAAGAGAGACAGATAATAAGGTAGACACTAAAATTCCAGATATAATATTTGGAAACACCACCGTACGAAAGGCTTGGAATTTTGTGGCACCGAGTAATTCAGCTGCATCAACAAGTTGTACAGCATTAAGCGTACGAAGGCTGTTACGAATTCCTTGATACATAAATGGTAGAATGGTTATGAAATAAGCACCAATTAAAATCCAAGGTGTTCCGGCAATTTGAATCGGTCCAGCAGAATATAGCTTGATTAATCCTACGGCTCCAACAATCGGAGGAACTCCATAAGGAAGCATGGCTGCGGCTTGGAGCAATCCTTCCCATTTACTGAAATATACCGTGATAATAAAAATTGTCGGAAGCATAATAACAACACTAAGACCTACAGACATGACAATTAAAAACAGTGTTCGTCGGAAAGCATCATAAAACCGTTCATCTTGAAACAATTCAATATACCATTTCAGCGTATAACTCTCAGGTAAAATCGTATGATCCCATTTACCAGCAATCGAGAATAAAAGTGTTCCTACAAGGGGAATTAATAAATATATAACTAGTAATCCAACAAACAATTTATGAAATGTCAATGAAGACTTCATCGTAAATCCCTCCTAACTCTACGCATCATTCGTTCATTGAACCACATCGCCCCTATCATGGTCGTTGCTAGAAGGACTCCCAATGCACTACCTAGCTGCGGCTTTAATGCAACATCACTAGCAACTAGAGAAGCAATTTGCAATGACAATATGTTATAGTTGCTGCCCACCAATGCATAGGCTGTTGCGTAGGCTCCCATCGCATTAGCAAACAAAATACTGAATGTACCTACAATACTAGGTAAAAGAACTGGAACCCCTATCCGAAGCCAAAATGAAAATGTTGACCCTCCTAATAATGAAGATGCTTCTTTCCATTGTTGCCTAATTCCTTGATAAGACGGGTAAATGAGCATAACGGCAAGTGGAATTTGAAAATAAATATAAACAAGAATGAGGCCTGTCCAGGAATATAAATTAAAATCTGCAAACAGGTCCCAACCAATCTTGGCAAATAGCAACGTAAACAACCCATTGTTTCCAAGTAAGATAATATATGAAAATGAAAGGGGAATCCCTTCAAAGTTCGAAGTCATATTGGTAACCATCAGTAGTCGGTTTTGTATTTTTTGAGAGAACTTTGTAAACGAATAGGCTGCAATGACTGCTACAATCACAGAAGTTATAGCAGAAAACAAGGAAATGACCAGGCTATTTTTAATGGCTTGTAAGTAAAATTCACTTTTGAATATGGTTAAGTATTGATCAATCGTAACTTGAATTCCATCATCTGCATAAAAACTATTTTTAATCATTGCCACTAATGGTCCTATCTCAAATCCAATCACAAACATAATAAATGGCAGTAAAAGAGCTAATAAGTAAATTTTTTGTTTTTTTATTTTTCGCAAGACTTCTCGCTCCTCTATGTTCTCTAACAATTTGGGAATTGGTCTAACTACATTCGTTAAACCAATTCCAGTCAATCTTGAATCATCATTTAATGTTTTTACAGGGTGACTTTTCCTTTCAGACCTGGAAATTGATATGAAATCATTTTATCGGACGGCTCAATATTTAATAGTTCACAAACGAGCGGTGCAAAAGCTAATTGCGGAACCACTTCACCATAAATGCCAGGCTCAACTTTTGGACTAATGATAAAGAGCGGTACATCACGTTCACCATCAGTTATGCCGCCATGGTTGCCATATTCACTCATGCCATGATCCGATGTAATTAATATGTGGTAACCTTCTTTGATCCAAATTGGCAATAGTTGTGCCAACAAGCTTCCCATTTTTAGGATTTGCTCACGATATTCTTTTGATTCCGAGCCAAAAATTTCTCCTTTTACATCTACACCGAGCGGATGAATATATAAAAAGTGAGGGTCATACTTTCTGCGTAAAGCTTCTGCATCCATTAACACATGGCTATCTGGATAGTCATCGTCCCAATAAAATTTTCCGTATTGAATTGGATTGGATTCATCTTCTTGCTCACGGTCTTCAATAAAATGGAATGGCGCACGATTATAAAGTTCACTTACCCAGTAATAGGACACTGTTCCGTTTCTTAACCCGTTTTCTTTCGTAAGATGAAAGAGACTTTTCTCAGTAGATAAACGAACGGCTTGATTGGACGTAATCCCATTCATTGAAGCCGGCGTACCTGTTAACAACACTTCATATAATGGACGGGAAAGACTTGGAAGCTCCGACTTAACTTTGTAAAGTGACGCTTGATTCGTTTCGACTAAATGCTGAATAAATCCCAGCGCTTCGCATGCTTTATCGTATCTCATACCATCAACAACAATTGCTATTACTTTATTTGACATGGACTAACACCTCTTCTTGCCAAATCTGAGGTAAATTTTTAGCCGTTTCTTCCCAAGCTTTGTAATCTTCAATTGGTTTTGCATTTTTGTACTGTTCTTCTGGAACCATTTTTTCAGCTACTTCTTTCGGAAGTTCTACATCGCGAATTGGACGGGCAAACCCTTTAGCTAAATTAATTTGTCCTTCATCGCTTAAGATATATTCTCTAGTTGCCATCGCCGCATGCGGATGCTTTGCAAATTTGTTAATAATGGTTGCGTAGCCGCTTACGACTGAACCTTCACTTGGAATGGTCACTTCAAATTGATCGCGGTTAATTTGGTCAGCGTAACCAAGAGCATTGAAATCCCAAACAAGTGCAACTTCCACTTCCCCTTTTTCGATGTTAGCCGGCTTGGCATCAGTCAAGCTAAGGCGGCCTTGCTTGGCAAGCTTAGCAAAATAGTCAATTCCTGGTTGGAGATTTGTTTCATCACCACCGTTAGCGATAGCGGCAGCAAGTACGGCCATTTGATTCTGTGTACCACGCTGAACATCTCCAACTGTTACTTTATAATCCCCTTTTAATATGTCATCCCAAGATTTAGGCGGGTTATCTACTAATTCTTTATTAGTAAAGAATGCAATCGTTCCTTGGTAGCCAACAACCCAATCTCCATTGTCATCTTTTGCCCACTCAGGTACCTCGTCCCAATAGGAAGTTTTATATGGCATCGTTAATTCTTTTTGTTCCGCGATTGGCCCAAAGGACATCCCTACATCGCCGATATCGGCTGTTGCATTCTCTCCTTCAGATTCCATTTTGGCAATCTCTTCGGCACTGGACAAATCTGTATCATTGTGTTCCAATGTATATTTTTTCATCACTTCATTCCAAGTTTCGCCCCAGTTAGCCCATGAATCAGGCATACCGACACTATTAATGGTCCCCTCTTCTTTTGCCTTTGTTTCAATTTCTTTCAAGGTTAACGAACTTGGATCCTTAACCACTGGAGCAGCCTCCTCATTAGTAGCTCCACAAGCAGCTAATCCCAGTACACTCACCCCTAACATCAAAGCTTGAATAGACTTGTAACAATTCTTCTTGAATGTGCGATTCATAAAAAGTGCCTCCATTTAGTGTGGGATCTTTAATGTTTATTACTGTTTATTACGGTTTAATCATAATCAGTAAACATTAATTCCACATAAACCAAATGTTAAGATTTTGTAAATCAGCTCTAATTTCTCCTACTCATCAGCTTTTATCTTCATAAGCATTAACAACAATCCGCAAACAAGACCAAGTAAAAGCAAGTCTATAAAAGAGAATGTGAAAAACTTTTATTTAAAACATATCACCCTTTTCCCCTTCTTTTTAGCTCGCCGTTAACAAAAATCCATATTAGCTAAATAAATTTTCATGAAAAAAAACTCTCTTGATACAAGAGAGTTTTACATAGAACTTATTAAACAGATAGAATTATCAATGTGGCTATATAATAATTGTTCTGGGCGGAGTTTTTATGCCTCATCCATTCCCCAATTATAGCGCACACTACTAAACTGACAATAACAATATAAAAGTCTTTAATCTTCAAAGCCATGTCGAGACTATGAATTATAACAGCCACAACAATTACAACCATCACCGTTTATTTCATATGATCTGGAATTCTTCTTTCAAAAGCCCAATTACTGTTCCGAGCACTATACCTAGTGCATTAGCTGAAGAAGCCCTTTTTTACCTTTTCTTGTAGAAATCCCATTAAACTTTCGTACAATAATTCGTCAATTCCACTATCCTTAGCGCTTTTCTTTTTCCACTTATTTAACTAAGGGAAGCTTCCTCCGCACAATGAAAAGCTCCTTCCCCCCTGCCTCGACTACACCAGTTCATTCAATGAAGACTGGGCTAAATCACCAGCGGCTTTCACACGAATACGGGTTGCATTCCCAGGCATATATGCTAAAGGTACATCTTCTATGTCGACAATAACAAGCGTTTGAGGATCGGCTCCAGCACTGATCGCTTCTGACATCGCTATTTCCTTGGCCTGTTCCAATGCCGCTTCCCTTCCTATTTCCGCTAGTGCATATACTTTTTCAATCTGCCCGCTAACCTGGGAGATAGCCGACCCAATGGCATTTGCTACACATGAATGTAATGGGCGTATGACTTCAGATGCACCTTTTAATTCCTCAGGTAAGAGGATGCTTCCGCCCCCCACGAGAATGACAGGCACTGGTGCAGCACTTGTTTTCATCTTATCGATAGCTTCTTCGACCAGATTGACCATATTTAAATAGACCGATCAAATCCCCTAAAGGATGCACTTACATTGTTTCATAGTTTTTTATTTCAAATTCATTTAAAGGCCGATTAATCGACTTACTCAATTTTTTAGTAAGCTCTTGGTAATCCTTAGTATCATTTGGATCTATACCTTCTCTGACGTTTAGTATCTCGTATCGGTCATACTGTTCTGGAATAAGTTTTCCGTCTACATGGATATAAAGCCTATATTTGATCCTCAGATTCATATTACCATCTCCTTTACTATCAGTTCGATATAGGGAGCTATTTTCCTGCAAGAAAAAATGCCTATATGTGATGCTCCACTATTATTCATTTTATGACCTGAATGTTCTTATTATCTCAAAACCTCTTATTTTATATGTATTACATTTAAGGAGCACATATACCCGTAGAATCATAAGGAGGAATTGTTATATAAATTATAGAACAGCATATTAATGAATATACTGCATTGAATAAACCTGAATACTTTGTTCTTACTGCATAAATAGTCCAATCCGAAAAAACTAGTGTATATGGAGGTTTTTTAATGAATCACCCCGAGCCAGTATTAGAAATGTATAACTATCACGCATGGGCAAATGGAGTCATCATCGATCGGTTAAATGAACTTCCAGAACACGTTTACCATAAGGAAATTCAGAGTGGTTTTTCGTCGGTATCAAAAGTGTTGTCTCACATTTATCTCACAGATTACGCGTGGTTTGATATTATCTCTGGTATAAGTATGGATGAAGCAATGGCATCTTCTAGTGAATTAAAAGAAGAGGTCGAAAAGAAAAGTATTGAGGAAATGAAAAAAACATTTATGGACTTGTACGAAAGAAACAAAGCACTTCTGAGTACAGTGGATATGGAAAAGGTAATGGTTGTGGATAACCCATATGCTGGGTCGCTTGAAACTACCATTTCCGAATCGGTATTACACGTTGTCACTCACGGATCATATCATCGTGGCAATATAGCTACCATGTTACGGCAAATGGGGCACACTTCCGTTATGCAAGATTTTGGCCTTTACCTTTATACAAAATAGAACACCAAACTATATACCATTTCCTGAATAGGGGGATGTATCGATGGATGAACTAGTTGGCTCTTGTGTTCGCTGTGCACATGATGTGTATTGTACGGCTGGTTTTCTGAACGGTATTCTTTTAGATAACAAGAATATCTTATGTTTTAATTGTAAGGATATTTTAAATGCGATGATCAAAGAAGAAAGTTTGGATGAGGAAAATCAAAACTAGATGTTTAAATAGGTCATGCCAAATTAATGGCATGACCTATTTTGCCCGATGAACAGTCAGATTGACCTTGTTGGTTTCACACATGAACGTTGAGAGGTGCACAGGCTGGTCGTTTGCATCGAAAGCAATCTTCACTATTCTAAATAAATTTGCGCCAATATCGCATTCTAAATATTTAGCATGGATTTTTGTAGCACCAATCACGTCTATAATTTTATCGTTACTGACTATTTCGGTATGGTAATCTTCCAATAGGATCTTATAAGTTGATTCATCCCTTGCAATCTTCTTTTCCAAATCCGGAAAACGAAGTAACGAATAATGAGCGGTATCGTAGAAAAGCGGACGCTCATCTACATACATGAGTCGCTCTAGTTCGAGAACGGGGCTTCCTTCTTCAATGAGGAGATGACCTGCAACATCTTTTGGTGCGGCTATGACCTCACTTCTTAAAATCCGGGAATTCGGTATCTTCCCAAGCTGATGACTAAACTCTGAGAATCCACTTATGGATAACAACTCATTATGAAACTTATTAGATGCAACAAAGGTACCCCTGCGCGGAATACGTGTCAATGTTCCTTCCTTCACCAATTCCTCGATTGCTTTTCGAATGGTGATCCGGCTAACGTTATAAGTTTCACAAAGCTCTGCTTCGGTTGGGATTTGTTCATCTGGTTTGTATTTACCGTTCTGAATATCATTCTTCAACATTTGCCTTATTTGCATATATAGTGGCTGGGGGGTTGAAGGATTTAAATTCATATTAGATTCATCCTTATCCGTCAAAATTTATTATTTACTACCTATTATACATGATTTACAGTCCCAGTCACCACGCACCGAAATAGCTAATGGTTTTCGCAGCAGACTCTGTGCCCAATTCTAAGCAATTTTCGATAGATTGGCCTTTCAATAATCCATAAATAAAACCGGAAATGAAGGAATCCCCCGCACCCATTGTATCCACCACATTCGCTTCAACGACACCGCATTGATAAAATTGAATGCCGTCATAGGCAAGTGAACCATTTTCACCTAAAGTGGCGACCGCAATTTTAGATCCTTGATTTTTTACATCCTTTAAAAATTGGCGGATAAAAGCATCATCCTTCGTATAAGAGAAAAAAGGATAATCAACAAACTGCGGTAAAGTCTTCACTAGATCGTGATCTAGCTGATCTGAGAAATCAAAAGACGTGAGCATTCCATTTTCTTTAAATAAGGAATAGTACTTATCCGCATGTCCCCAAATCCCTGAATGTATGAGCTGGTATGTTTGAATGTAATGGAGTTCTTCCGTCGTTAAGCGGAAATGTTTCATGACACCTTCATCGTATTCTCCAAACCTGCGGTCATTTCCTACCATTTCAACAAAAGTAACAGCTGTTTTTCCTTCTTTCCGCGAAAGATGAGAAATATCAACACCTTTTTCCTGTATCGCCTTCACCATTTTTTCACTGTATTGATCGGATCCCACCCAGCCGATATAAGCAGAGTCAGCACCTAACCCTCTTAAATAGACAGCCACATTTAAAGGATTACCCCCAGGATAGACCTCCCCGCTCTTTTGATAAACATCCATACAGTTATCTCCGACTGTAACCGTTCTCATCATTTTCCCCCGCTTTCTTGAAACTTAAGAGCACTACTAAGTAGTGCTCCACTTATCTTAATATTCCATTTGGCGATAGTATCTTCTAAGTGTTAATGGATGATTTCTTTCACGCTCAAGGTATACGCTGATTCGACTTAATACTGACCAGTTGATGCTAACTGAAAAGTGCTTTCTGAATTCTTCGCTGATGCCTTCCATTTCAAAGCTTTTGGTATCAATAACCGTTATATTTTTGGAGATTTTTTCTACAAATCTCTCTACACGGTCCATCAGCGGTCTAGTTTCATCTTCCCCTTTTAATAAAATAACACTTGTATCTTCAACAACAAGTTCAAGCGTACCATGGAAAAACTCAGCAGCGTGGATGGATTTCGCTTGAATCCATTGCATTTCCTCTAAAATGCACATGGCATATGAATAAGTGTTTCCCCATAGGTTACCAGAACCGACCATCATGTGGTAATCCGTGTCTTTATGTGTAATGGCAAACTCCTCTGCTTTTTTGTCAAAAGATTTAACGGCATCTAGAATTGCACGCGGAAGTAGAGAAACCTCCTTCGTGAATTGTTCATATTGCGGGAATTCATTGTTGTTATGCATGAAACGGAAGACGACCATGTACAAAAGCATAAAGAAAGTATCAAAAGAGTGCGTTTCAGAACCAGTCGTTATACAGTAATCCGCAATTTGTGTTAACGGAGTATTTGGCTCTGCAACTAAAGCGATTGTAGTGGCGCCTTTTTCTTTACAATATTCAGCCGCTGCAACTGTTTCTTGAGTAGTCCCGGATACAGATGTAAAAATGCAGACTGAATCTTTGCTGAAATGCTTATGATTCATCACCATGAACTCAGCAGCAATTTCTGCATGGACATCAATGGTAGAATTTGATTTTAAAATGTATTCATATGGATACATCATGGCTATGGTGCCACCAGCACCGATAAGGAAAATATTCCTGTAGCCCCTTTTTGTGATTCCATCTACGATTTCTTCAATCTGGCCTCTAAAAGCAAGGCCCTCTTTTTCTACAAGATTTAGAAATAACTCCTCATCAAACTTTAGCATTAACAGCTTCCTCCCTTATCCCTGTTTATTTGTTATGCCTTGTATTATATCTAAACATAATAATTTGCACAATTGTTTTATTTTAAAATTTTTTTGGTTTATCAAAAGAAGGCCTAACTTCCCTTATCATTCTGCTAAGCCACGATATCGCTGTCGTTATTTTTCTTTGATCCATATTTCCTTTCCCAATAATAGTATACCGGCAGACCTGTTACGATAACGATCAGCGCTGCAATCACTCCTTGAATAGGCGCCCAAGTAAATGTTCCCCAGGCCAGCCATGATGCTCCAAGAATAGCTAAAACCGTCGTTAACCTCCACATTGGCATACGATAGATTGGATTATAATCATCCCTTTTACGGCATTTATAAACAGCGGCAAAGTCCAGGATGTTAATTACCAATTGAATCAGTGTGAAATAGCCAAGTAACACAGTTAAATTACTGAAGCACACAAGTATACATGCATACGTAACCTGAACGATGATAGAGAAACTTGGAGTTTCATATTTAGGATGAACTCTTGCAAAACGTTGAAAGAATAGTCCGTCCTTTGCCATTGCGTACTCAAGGCGGGGCTGAAACATTATGCAAGAGCTCAGCGAACCCAAGATAACAATAATCGCCGTAATGGCCACGAATGATGATGCAATATCCGATAATCCCGGAATATATTTTACAGCTTCGGAAACAGCCGCATTGGAGTTGATTAATTCATCAAATGGCATCAAGCCGATGACACAAATGGCTAGCAGCGTATATAAAGCCAACACGATGAATACCGAACTAATAAGAGCTCGTGGAAGTATTTTCCCTGGATTTTTGAACTCCCCAGCCATGAAACAAATCGCAGCCATTCCCGTATATGCCCATGTGGTTGCGGATACACCACCTATTAAACTTGACTTTTGGGCACCTGGTCCTGGTGTATAAGCAAAGTTATCAGGGTTCATGTACATAATTCCCAAGACAATGACAATCAGGAAAGGAATGATCTTGATAGCCGTGATAATGACTTGGAAAAGACCTCCTTCTTTCACACTTCGATAATGAATCGATGTGATGAGCAGGATGATCGCAATACCCAATAATTTCCCGGCGACCCCAGAGAAAAATGGGAAAAAGGTTGCTAAATAAGAAACGATCGCTAAAGCCATAATCGATATGGATGGAGGATCCAACGCCCAGAAAGTGGCCCATCCATATAAAAATGCCAGAGGCCTCCACCCAGCTTTATTTAAATAAACGTAACCGCTTCCATTTTGGGGGTATGCTGTCGATAACTCCGCCAGCACCATTACTTGCGGAATGGCAATCACCCCGCCTATTATCCAGGCTAGAATGGAAATGGAAGGAGTACCCGCAGCCTTTGCAACATCACCGGATGAGACAAAAATACCCGACCCTATTGTAGTTCCAACAGCAATAGCCAGAGCAGACCAAAAACCCAGTTTTCGTGTAAGTGTGCCATTACTCATAAAGAGTTCCTCCAAATTAGATGATTAAATTCCCAATTCCCTAACTTTTTCAATTGATTTCTTGATTGCATCTCTTGGATTTTGATAATAATTTGAACCCATAATCTCTAAAGTACAACTTCCTTTGTAACGATGGCTTTGAAGGCTTATTAAATATTCCCTCCAATTTAAAACCCCATCATCCAGTGCCAAATGTGCATCTGATTGACCATCTCCGTCCATTAGGTGAAAATGGCCTAATTCGGGAAGGAATGAATAGTACTCATCAGGTGTTTCACCTGCCAGATGCATGGAAACCGTATCTATCATTCCTTTTAATGAAGTAGATTGGATTTCCTCTAACATTTTCTTTAGCCCTTTTGAGTCGATTACAAGATTGGATTCGTACTTTGTCAATGGCTCTAAAACAAGAATCAAACCTTCCATCTCAGCTACTTTGGTTAATTGAAAGATTGAGTCACTGGCATATTTCCATGATTCCTCTTGTGAGACAGAAAAGTCCCCTATTCCAGAAGTGATAAGCATCATGTTTGTGTCTAACTCCAGCGCGGCATAAAGATTTTCCATAAAATACTCCATGCTTTTTTTTCGCCAATGAGCATCCGAGGATGCAATGTTATAAGGATAGATACATTGTTCTGGAGTATAGCAAATGATTTTCATATTTCTAGACTTAATTTCCCTTCTCAAACTCCTTATATTTCCTAATATATTTCGATAAACATACAAATGTGGCTCCCCACCCCATAACTCAATGCTATTAATCCCAAGGTTGTCCATGCAATCCAAAAAATAATGAAAAGGGAAATGCCTAAAAGTTATATTCATCCCTGCAATATTCAATTATTTCACCCCCTCATAATGACTTTTTATTTGTTATGCTTTGTATTATAATTAACCAATACATTGATTGCAATAATTATTTTGAATATTTAAAAAATAATTATTCGCAAAATACGGAAAAGTCGTGATTTTATTATTCAACATTAATTAACTATTTTTTAATGAATACGAATGGTAGAATGTTAAAGTATTTATACCTAGTACACAAATTTCTCTGGTACATTGTAAGTAATATATGAGTGATTATTGTTTGAAATATGATATACCTGTAGAATGGATGTTAACCTGGGGGATTTCCAAGAGATAATGTATCCTGAAATATTGTCAAGTGAGTGGTTAATAAAGAATAAACACCTCAAAAAAGCCGTAATTGAGGTGAATCTCCTTACATGCTGTATTTTATCGGAAAATATAGGTGGGTTTACACTAATACTTCGTGAGACGAATTAGTTTCTAAAACTTTTAAAAATAGCAGGCAGTACAATTTGTACTATCCTAGCGGAAAGGACGTGCCATAATAATGAATCACGACAAAACAGCCATCACTAAAATCCGTACAGGTCCCATGTTTGCGGTGATGCTGGCTGGTGCTCTAGTTGCTTTCTTAAATCAGACTTTAATCAATATCGCATTGCCTCAATTAATGACTCATTTTGACATATCAGCTGCAACAGCGAATTGGCTTACTACTATCTTCTTATTGGTCAATGGGATTGTCATCCCGATTACCGCTTTTTTAATGGAACGATTTAATACAAGACAATTATATCTAGCTTCGATGGGACTCTTCGCCTTAGGAACTTTTTTATGCGGAATTGCCCCCAGCTTCTCCGTCTTATTGATCGGACGTGTGGTTCAAGCAGCAGGTGCGGGGATTTTGTTCCCGTTGATCACAAATGTGATTTTCACTTTATTTCCGCCTAACAGACGCGGTTTCGCAATGGGCATATTTGGTATCGCGATGAATTTTGCCCCAGCTGTAGGACCTACACTATCAGGATGGATTATCCAAAACTATTCTTGGCGGGTTCTGTTTTTTATCATTTTCCCATTTGCCCTGCTTGACTTCATATTTGCCATTTTCATCATTAAAAAGGTAGGGAAAACCAGCCGGCCTAAACTAGATAAACTGGGTGTAATTCTATCCACTATCGGATTTGGCGGGGTTCTATATGGATTTGCTACTGGCGGTACCAAGGGCTGGGGCAGTCCCGAAGTACTGACGATGTTCCTTGTTGGAGGAATCAGTTTAGTTTTATTTGTCTGGAGGCAATTTACTGTCTCTCATCCTATTTTGGAATTTAGAATTTTTCGGTATCGGATGTTCACTTTAACGACAATCATCAACATCATCGCAACCATGGGTATGTTCTCTGGAATGATCATCATGCCAATCTATATGCAGAATATCCGTGGGTTCACTCCGATGGAATCCGGTCTCATGCTATTGCCTGGCGGGATTTTAATGGGGATCATGTCTCCTATCACAGGTAAGCTGTTTGATCGATTTGGTGCAAGATGGCTTGCGGTGAGCGGACTTGCCATCACTATCATTACAACCTATCTTTTAACGCGGCTTCAAACAGATACGTCCTATTCTTATGTGGTGTGGGTATATACCATTAGAATGTTCGGAATGTCGATACTGATGATGCCTATCTTCACAGCCGGATTAAACGAATTGGCACTTAGCCTAAATAAATATGGCACAGCAATGGTCAATACATTGAGAATGGTGGCAGGTGCTGTTGGCATGGCATTCTTCGTGTCCATCATGACAAACCAAGGAACGAAACATGTTCAGGAAATCTTATCTCAAAGGAACATATCACCGGAAAATACATCACAAATGGCGATGGCCATTAAACAAGGCAGCGTAATGGGAGTGGATGATGCATTCATGATAGCAACAGGTTTGACCATAGTTGCATTCATACTTGCCTTTTATATACGGCAAACTTCACCACAAGAAGATACCATTACAAATCGCCTATCAAAAAAAACATCTTGAATTAACAAGGCTAAATCCAACCTATTTTCCAAGGTATAAAAAATTCTTATATTATTAAACTGACTTGCCCCATGAAAACAAGGCAAAAAAAAAGAGACTCTTTTAGTGTCTCTTTTTTTTTTGCCCTAATTACATCATGGCCTCAACGTGAACGCCTTTATTTTGATTAGCGTACCCCATGTGAATTAAAAATACTAATGGAACAGGCGGGTAAAAAGGCTGGAGGAAAAATTGTTAAGGTAAAGATAAAGTAAGAAGAAAGCTAAGGAGTAACATTCTGACTTTTATTACGAGCGTAGAATATTTGCTCAGAAAATTGTTCCTTCTACCCGAAGGCGCTACTGTAAGTTTTAGAGGTTGCATCAAGCAACCGTCATGCAGGCTCGATGCCTGCTCTAAATCGAGAAAAAAGGATGTTTTTTTCTCCATGCATGAACGCACCAGCTGACGATCCAGCCGGTGTGCCTCCAGGTAATTCAACTCTTTCTTGTGTTCCATTGCAAAAAATCCACTTTACATCACAAAATTATTGAATGTATTGATTCTTTTCTTTCTTGACAAAAGAGATTTCTGCTGAAATTGCGTAGGTGTGATTCCTTCGTATTTTTTGAACACCCTAGCAAAATAATTGGAATCGGTAAATCCGCATTTCTCGCTTA
>NZ_JBFTMS010000059.1:0-21840 GCF_056397085.1 Peribacillus sp. 05N428
TTACCCGAGTGATAAAGATCTACAATAGTCTTTTTGAATTCATTATTATATTTTTTACCTGTATTCTTACGTTCCAAGACGGACACATCCTCTCAAAAATCATTGTAAGGACTTAACTAAAATGTGTCCATGAAACTATACTAACTCCACTATTTTGAAATACTAGCTCTCTGGAATTTATTATGTTTATATAATTAAATGGATAGTACTCCGAACAATACACCAACAATTATCATAACTAATGCTGTACCTACCGCATACTTGGCTGTAAAGCGAATATGATCACCTATTTCTATACCAAGAAGCCCCATTAATATATAGATAGAACCTTGGAGTGGACTTAACAAGTGCAAGGGTTGTCCTAATAAAGAAGCTTGTCCAACTTCCATCGGATGGATACCGAAGTTGGCAGCTGTTTCTGCCATAATCGGAATAATCCCGAAATAAAAGGGAGCATTCGCCATGAAAAATGTAAATGGCATGCTTATAAGTGCAACAATGACTGTTAATTTTGGTCCGAGAGAGTCTGGAATAACTGCTATTAGGGTATCTGCCATCGCGCTAACCATGCCAGTACCATCTATAATCCCAGTAAATACACCTGCTGCAAATATCATGGAGACAACAGTTAATATATTACCTGCATGTGCGTGTAAGCGATCCTTCTGGTCCTGCAAGTTTGGATAATTTACAATCATAACGATGGCAAAGCCGAGCATGAATAACGCAGGCAACGGTAGGAAGCCCGTAAGTAAAGCTGCCAATACTAAAATCGTAAGGCCTAGGTTAAACCAAAATAATTTAGGTCGTTTTATTGATGAGTCCATTCCTACCTCAACTGCAGCAGCAATTTCTTCTTCGTTAAAAGCTTCAATATCGATAACTCCTAATCTCTTACGCTCACGTCGACCCAAGAAGTAAGCCACTCCTAAAATCCATAACACACCCGCAATCATAGAAGGAATGATTGGCAAAAGCAAGTCTATTATATCCACTTTTACCGCCGCCGTAGCTTGGGCAGCTGGTCCCCCCCACGGTAACAAGTTCATAACCCCCATCGCTAATGCAGGAATGCAGGCCAAAATGAGTTTATTCATACCCAGTTTATTATATAAAGGAAGAAAAGCTGTTACTACAATAAGGTAGGTAATAGTACCATCACCATCTAAAGCAACTACCAATGATAAAATTGCAGTGCCCAGTACAATTTTTAATGGGTCACCGCCTACCATTTTTAAAATTCTTGATACTAGTGGATCAAATAATCCTGTATCAATTAATACACCAAAATAAAGAATGGCAAAAATAATCATAATAGCAGTAGGAGCTATAGTCTCGAGACCTTTTAACATCATCGGTCCTAAATCCGTAAATCCTGCAATTAGCGCAAAAACGATTGGAACAACCGTAAGTGCACTGAACGCTGATAAGCGCTTACTCATGATTAAATACATAAATACCACAATCATGGCAAATCCCAGAAATGTTAACATAGTATGCCCCCTCTTTATCTTCCCTGAATTTTTAGAATACATGTTGAATACGTTATTTCGAATCATATATGAAAATTTTCTATAGTATAAGTTAGCACTGCTTAATGGACTATTAACATCATTTCATTGTAAGGGTTTACAAAATTGACATTATTGAATTCCCCTATAATTGTTGCTATGAACCATATCTTGAAGTACTAGTAATTATACATCCAATTGATCATTAGATCCGTTAAGATAATATTACCAATACGCTGGTATCTTGCTCTTTTAATAGTCTCATCTGATTTTTACAGTTTTAAATTATTCACTTAATTACACCTCTTTTTCATTTTAAATTTTTTTATGAATCACCACTTTAATTAAAGAGTGCTCATTACATGTAAGAAATTTTTCTAATAGTTAAAGTAACATAAAGATCATTTATTACCTTTAAACAAAAAAACTCAAAAAGATAACGTTTTCAAAAACCTTTAATTTTAAAAATAAAGCAATATTCGGTGATACTTAGATTCCAATAGTCATTCAGCATATTATAATAATTACTTTTACTGAAATATTCAGACATATACTGGTGAATATTTTTAACAAAACCAGAAATTGGAGAAAACAAACTATATCCCTAAGAATTAATGTTCTTTTTGTAGTAATATTTTTTACATTTATAGTTTATGTTGTAATATTTTTAACTATTAAAAGCATACTATCATGGATGCTTATTAAAAGTAAACCTTTTTTTATCAAGCAGAGAGTAGATGATGGTGAGTAGGATATCTGGTTAAGAAGAAATAAAAAGGTGATAGGAACAAGGATTCAATTGAATCCTTGCTCCTATCACCTTTTAAATTTAATCACTATAGTGATAATTCATTTTGGTAAGAATTGAATTAATTTCATCAAGACGATTTTTGGTTTTTTCAGGATAATTGATGGCTATGGCGCTTACAAGATAATCTGCTACAAGCATAGATGCTATTGGTGAATTATGAAAAGCGATACTACTAGAATTACATGGCAAGACTAAATCTGAATACTTAACTAGAGGAGAAGAATAACTATCAGTAATAGAAATAATTTGTGCCTTATTGTCTTTAGCTGCCATCGCGAATTCAACAATTCTTCTAGCGTATCTTGGAAAAGAGGTTGCGATGACTAAATCCTTCGAAGTAAAATTAATTCCTTTATCAACCCAATCGCTTAAATCAGCAACAATCAATTCACAGTTTCCAAGTAGACGATTAAGTCCAAAAGTTAAATGTTGTGCCACTGGTAATCCACTTCTCACACTGGTACAAAATATTCGATCTGCAGACACAATCATTTCCACCGTTTTATTTAAACTCTCCGTGGAAATCATCTCTACTGTAGATTGAATATTATTGAGTTGACTTTCTGCAGAGCGAATCCACAAATCACTTTCATTTAAATCTTTTAAATTTGCCTCTAATCTAATTTGAGGAGCTGCTCTATTACGTAAAAGTTCCTGAAGTCCTTTTTGAAATTCAGTATATCCCGAATAATTCAGACTAAAAGTCAATCTCATAATGGTGGTAGTACTAGTTCCTACAATTCCAGCCAACTGATCTACGGTTAAAAAAGCGACATCCACAGGATTTTTAATAATATAGTCCGCAACTCTTTGTTGTGTTTCTGTTAATTCTGATATCTTGTTTTTTAGTTTTAATATTGGGTTTTCCATAAGATTCGCTCCAATTGAACATATTATAGTGTAAATTTTATATTTTTTTATTCTAATAAAGTATTTATTACGATATTCAATTGAATTTTATCATTTTTATTTATTAATGTAAAAAAGAGTCCCTTAATAAGAGTATTAATAATTTCCTTACCTGAAACTTCTAGAACGTATGCATAAACGTATGCATGATTACTTCATAAGTAGTAAATAAAATTAATTTCTATTAGCACTTCGGAATAAATGAGCTAATAAAGGTGATTGAACCTTTCAAGTTAACAATCTAATTCGCTTTCTTTGTTCTTAAGCCCTTTTTCTTCTTAAAATTCAGTTTCTTTTCAATGTCATTAAAAAAAGGGTTTACTTTAATAAATAACGCTGTTAGTATACATTTAAGTTATTGGTAATAAATATTACCCCCAAACAAGTTTTAGTAATATTTATTACTTTAAAACTAAAGTTAAGAAAAATAGTGGATTTTCCAATGACCTACAAATCTTTTTTTGTCAATAAACTTAGAAAAATAACGTGACAAAGTGTTGAAGAGACAGGAAATACACTAAAAATTATGTAATTTTTGAAAGCGTTATCTTAGTTGATTGTACATCAAAGATAACAAGTTACATTTAGTAGCTAATTGTTTAGTTAATGGAAACATAAAAAAGTAAAAGGAGTGTATGTCATTGAGTAACTTAGCACCGTTATTGTCGGAAGAAATTATCGAAAGAGCAAAACGTCTTAACACTACACTTATATCAGATGCGATGGGATGTACAGGTTCTATGGATTATAAAATAAAGCCTGTAGCACCAGGTATGAAAGTAGTTGGTACTGCTCTAACTGTAAGCTTAAGACCTGGAGATAATTTGTTCCTTCATCAAGCTATCTATGATGGGAAAGAAGGTTATGTATTAGTTGCGGATGGAAAAGGACATACTTCAAACGCCTACCTTGGAGAATTGATGGCAGGAGCTGCGAAAGCCATTGGACTTGAAGGAGTCATCATTGATGGATTAGTTCGTGATAAAGAAACACTTAGCGAATTAAAATTTCCTATTTTTGCAAAAGGATTTATTCCAAACGGTCCTCTTAAAGATGGTCCTGGTGAGCTTCATAAACCTATTTCTTGTGGAGGGGTATCCGTAATTCCAGGGGATTTGATCATTGGTGATGATGATGGTGTTATTGTGGTTCCAAGAGACAAGATTGAAGTGGCTCTTTCTAAGGCAGAGAAAAAACTAGATTATGAGAAAACGCGCATAGAAACCATTACAGCTTATGAAACAACCCGCAAGCAAGGCAAACCAGAAGGAAGCATTGAACCTCCTTGGTTGAGAGAACAAATAAAAGCGTATGGACTATAAAAAGAAGGGAGAACTTTAGAATGAAATTAGGTTTTATTGGATTTGGAGAAGCAGCCTTTGAATTATCCGTCGGATTAAAACAAGAAGGTTTAGAAAAGATCCTGGCTCATGATGTCATGTTAGACCATCCTACTTTCGGTCCACAAATAAAAGAACGGGCTATACAAGCGCAAGTGGAGCTTCGTTCTAATCCCGAGGGCGTATTAAATGAAGTTGATGTAGTCATGGTAGCAGTGCCAGCAGATAAAGCTTATGAGGTTAGCGAAGTGTTAAAACTCCATCTGAAGAAAGATTGTATTTACGTTGATGTATCGGCTTCGACTCCTGTAGTAAAACAAAATATTAACAAAAACATTCAAGAAAAGAATGCATTTTTTGTCGACGCAGCAATGTTAGGGCCCTTACCAGTTTATAAACATAAAGTTCCTATTTCAGCAAGTGGCAACGGAGTGGATCGGCTTATCGCATTAATGACTCCATACGGCATGGATATAACTAAGGTGAGTGAGAATCCTGGCGACGCTTCTGCTATAAAACTAGTCCGTAGTATTTATATGAAGGGAGTAGCCGCCCTTTATTTAGAGTTGTTAGAGGCCGCCCATGAATTTAATATAGAAGAATTGGTTTTAGATTCGATAAGTGAAACTATGGATAGCAAGAGCTTTAAAGAAACCATGAATCGATTAGTAACGGGAACGTCTATTCATGCATTAAGAAGATCAATTGAACTAGATGGTTCTATCCAAATGTTAGAAGCTTCTAATCTTAATTCAGTCATGTCTAAGGCAGCAAAAAACAAATTAGAAAGATTAGCTACATTCAATTTGAAAGAGAAGTTTAAAGGTCAAAAACCGGATTATTGGTTAGAAGTCATTAAAGCATGCAAAGAAGAGAATACAATTGTAAGTAGTTAAATGAAATAAGCTATATTACTATTATGGGGTACCACCATTGTTACCTGGTCCTTTGTGCTTCGAATCAATAACACCGCCCCTTGGATTTTACATTATCTGCCTAAGAGAATATTGATTTTTAGTGTGACAACTTTTTGTGATGGTAAATTTGTTTATTTCTCCAATGCTATTGCACAAAACAGAGCAACCCTTCGAGGATAGAGATTTTATAACTGAACTTCAATTATCAAGACCCAAATTATAAAAACCTTAATAAATAAAGGAGAGCACATATTAGCCATGTATAATATGTACTCTCCTTTTTTCTTTTAGTGAACTAACGCACCCATTAGTTCATTAAACCCCCAAACATTACCGATAATTACATGCTTTAACCTATAGGCTATTTCTTCCTCTATTATTGTTAGGAATAAGTGCCTTTCGAAAAAGGAAAGGGACCAAACAGAATGAAATTCCTTAGCCCATTAGAAAGCGCGACAATACAAAATACATTGAAAGAGTTTTTTTAAAAATTAAAAACATAATTCGTTTTAGTTAACATAATCGACCTAATACTAAAGGAAAAAAGAATCTTCGATTGAAGATCCCTTTATACTACATATTCAACTAACGCCCTGTTCGTTCAACAAGAAAACTATCCTTTTTTTTATTTAACAAGCACTTTCTTCTTTTTAGATTCTATTTGGTCCTTCTTTATCTATCATTCGTTTATCGACTGAATTGAATCTCTTTAATAACAACAGTAGGATTATTAAGAAGGAACCTAATTGTTTTGGTTGGTGTACATATCAATTATGCAACAATTCCCGAAGTTTTATTGTCATTTCTTCTAGTGCTTGTTTTGCTCCATCTACAGTCCCGATCATATTGATGAAACTATGGACCAAATCCTCATAATGCAATAGTTCTAAGTTCACGCCAGCTTCTTTCAGTCTCTTGCCGAAAGCTAAACCCTCATCTCTAAGAGGATCCAATTCAGCTGTAACAAGTAAAGTCCTTGGTAAGTGTTTCGCACATGGAACCTTAAGAGGTGAAACGAATATTTCTGAGCCTTCAGAAGAATCGTTCAAATAGTGAGCCCAAAACCATTTCATCTTCTCAGTCGTCAGATTAAACTTGTAATTCGCTTTGTAAGATAACGTGTCAAAGCTGTAATCCATTACCGGGGTAATCAGGAATTGATGGGACAGTTTAAATTCTTCATCACCTTTGAAAAAAATTGCTGCTGCGGCTGCAAGGTTTCCACCAGAGCTTTCACCACCTACCGCAATTCGCGTCGAGTCCCCATTCAATTTTTCCACATTTTGAAACGTCCATTTCACGGACTCGACTGCATCAAGAAATGCAGCTGGATACTTATGTTCAGGAGCCAAGCAATAACCAACCGAAACGACGACGATACCAGCCTTACTTGAAAAGTAACGACATACATTATCCGAACTATCTAAATCCCCGAATACCCAGCCCCCTCCATGAAAGTATACGAGAACCGGGAAAGGGCCTTCACCAAAAGGAGTGTAGATTCGTACTGGTACTTCTTGCCTCATCGCAGAAGTGATGGAAGTATTTTCAATCGTTACACCATTGACAGGAATCGGTGTGAAATAACTTCTTGCGATTTGATAAAACTCCCTTGATTGCTTTGGTGTCAGAACATCCAAGGGTGGATGGTTTAGTTCGATCATTTTTTTACTAATGGAATTAAGTAATTTGGTTACTTGCGGGTTGATCGCTGTTTTTACCGCCATCAGACCAATTCATTCCTAAGTTCTGTAAACGTGTGCAACATTTCTACCTGGATATTCTTTTCTTTCAGTTTTTTCTCAACGGATTGTCTTTCTCCAACGATTAAGGATGCCTTCTTTTGCTGCAAGTCGATTCTGTCTACCACTTTTCCACCCAATTTTTTTAAAATGGGTATGACAATTCGGTTGCGGATATCCGGTTCCCCGATGATCCTTTTTGTCCCATACTGATTATATAAGAAAATAATCATCGCTCTGATGATGGAAAGTCCATCCTCCTTATTTAAAAATGAACGCGGTCCAATCAGCAAGTGCATGCCTAAATCACCTTTCTGATAATCGTAATACTCCCGAATCGGATCGTCTTTGACCGAGTATGCAATCAGATAGCAAACAGGGGTTCCATTGAATGTACCAATGTAGACATCCTTATGTTCAGCTTCGATCGAATTATGTAACCATTTTTTGAACTCAGGCATAGGAAGATTGAGCTTCCAAAAGGGTGCGATGTGATTTTGGTGCATCCATTCATAAAGCATATCCAAGTCTTTATCAAAGTCAACTGGGCGGAATGTAAAACATTCCACTGTCTCCCCATCTCTAACAAAAAATTCCGTTTCATACATTTTGAGCAATACTATCTCCACCTATCCATTATTGATAATGATTATCAATATCATATATAATTGATTATAATAATATGTAATTACACTTGTCAACAAACCTTTTCGACCTAAGTAACTAAAATAAAAGACAACTGAATGTTGTGAATTCAGTTTTCTTAAATTAATGGTAAAAATACTTCTTTCTTATAACTTTTTTCTAATTGGGTACCTCCATGACGCTATCCAAACTAGGGGTCCCTACCACATGCCCATCAAGCTAAGGCAAATCATTAGCCCCTAAACGAAAAAAACACTATCCTTTCTGTAATATGATAGAAAGGATGGTTTTTTATGTGCCGAGATGTTTCAGATGAACTGGACCTCTTTTCACTAGAATTGCAACAATCTTTGTCTCCTCATGTTCTCAAACAGTTGGCCAAAAAGGTCGGTTTTGTTCAAAGAACGAGTAAGTATCAAGCCAAAGATTTAGTGGCGTTGTGGGTGTGGTTAAGTTAAACAAGAACTCGAAAATATTGAAATACCCAAAGAGTTCGAACTGATGAGTCAAAAAGGAATTAACAAAGCCTATAGTGAAATGAATAACAATAGAAAAAAGTCAAAATGGTTAATTGGGTTTATTGCAAGTGCTGCAATTCTATTGCTTAGTATTGGATTATTGTCAACACCCGTTGTAAAGGCATCCATTCAAAACGCTCTTAACGTAATACTGGCTGATAAATTCGAAAAAATGGAAAAGGGTAGCCAGATCCCCCCCCAAGAAGTACTAGTAAGTGTTGAAGAAAACAGTAAAGGTATTCTTTTAAAATATTTTCATGATTACACTTTAAATGAAATCGCAATCACATTGGATATGCTTTTTCTCTTATTACAAATATTAGACGAAAATCTAGAGTATTTGGCTTTACTTTTTTTATTTTGTTTATATTTTTTTTGAATCTGAATGTATTCAAAAGGCCGTCAATTGGCGGCACTCTTATGGCGCTAACGCACCTGTTAGTTGATTAAGGATTAATTAAAACTTAATGTTTAATAATTCTTTCATTTCAAGAAGAACATCAGTATGTTTTTCTTTTGATAAATACATCATTTTCTGTTCTGCTCCATTTGTTTCCCGCTTCTTTCCGTTCGGTTCTTGAAACATAATCCTTCCATCACTAAAAAAATTTATAGTGTATACTTTGTTATCCATGGTTTCCTTATCGGATAAAACAAAAAAGTAATTCCCTTTTTTATTTAATTCTTTACTCTTCTCCAATAACTCCTTATTAGGAGGTTGCACAACTTCCATTTTGTTCACTTTTTCTATAAAAGCCTGTATTTCATTAATATCTGTAATGACCTTTGAAGTTGACTGGGAAGTTACCCCGTCCTCATCAACACCTTGCACTAATAAAGTTGTATATTCATCTTCATTAGGTATTTCCAAAATTTCACTTTTCGTTTTTGTAGTTTCTAAACTACAAGCATTTAAGAATATTATCATTAAAATGCACAAAGAAAACATCTTGAAAATCCTCAAATTTCATCCCTCACTTCTTCCTTCTACAATATATAAATTGAAAAATTATCCATATTTAGTGAACTATCCTGCCCCGATAGTTGCATAAAGAAAGAGCTACCTTAAAGACAGCTCAATATTCAGCTAACGCACCCTTTAATTGAAAAGGAGCATCCGTTTTTGGAGTGACTTTTTTGGCACCTCCTCCATTAATTCAATTTAAAAAGAGACTTTACTCTTTTATCATAAAGTCTCCTTACAATATTCGTTTCACATTTTTCAAGATTCAGAGAAAATTTTACCTTTCTTTTTTGGGAAACAAGGTATAACTAAAACTGATGATAAAATCAATAACCAAGATCAATGTCCATAATCTTAAAGTATTAATCAGTGCTTGAGTCTGAGAAGGATTATTAATCGAAAAGATCATCACTGCTAAAAGAGCTCCTCCTATTAACCAAGAAACAAAATGCCGGAACCATCCTAAGCGCTCCTGTCTAGCATGTTCCCTTCCGAATTTTTTCTTTTTTATAGGTTTTTCACCATTTCCATATTTATAAGCGAAATGCGCATCCGCCCATTTAATCATCTGATGCCCAAACGCTACACTTACCCCTATATAAATGGCAGAAAGTCCATGTACGGTGGTGGCAATAGCTCCATTTTTTAAATCTAAAACAGTAGCAATGAGTAAAATGATATCGACGATTGGTGTACAAATAAGCAACAATGTACCAAGCTTCTTTTTCTTAAAAATATATCTAACAAATAATCCTGCTAAAACAAACACCCAAAATCCAATCTCACAGAAAATAATTAACCAACCAATCAAGTCAACACCCCTTTATTTAATACAACTGTATTAAATATCCACTTCATTATAACAAAAATTTCCAAAATAATTGTGAATTCTTAATGAACTAACCTCCCCCGTTAGTTGCATAAGAAAAAGCTGCCTTATAGACAGCTCCGATCTCCAGCTAACGCATCTGTTTGTTCAACAAGAAAATCAAATCACAAAAATCGATAGTAACTATCTAATAATTCTTCATAATCACCTGTTGCAATTCTTATGTATGGTTCAACAGTTTTATCATAAGGTGCAAAAAAAGTAGCACTTGCCAGTTCTCTTGTATCTCTCGTTTTAAGTTGATAATCCGTTTTTAGATATACAACAACCCTTATAGGAAATTCCATATATGTACGTAACCAAACCGCAAAGCTTAAGCACGTCCGTCTTACTGATGGATTTACATCCTTTTCACATTTGACTCTTAACCCTGAGCGAAGATATTGCAAATCATTTGTTTTCATAATAATTCACCTATCGTTTCATTTTAATGCATTATTCGTTATCTTCCCGAAAATTCCTTCTTCCACTAACCTGCCCCGATAGCTGCATAAGAAAAAGGCAGCCTAAGCAACCTGCCTTAGAAAGTCTCTCCCTCAGATTATTTGCCTTTCGGAGCTTCTGAAACCCTTCCTTGCGACCCGGTGACTTCAATGTTTTCCTCTGCTCTCTCTTCTAAATCCACAGATGGTATTAATTTAAATTAATCATTGCCTTAATTTATTTTGAAATCTATGTATATAACTCTTAACAATATCAAAACCTATGACCAGCAACACATTATATTCATAGGAGCTGACAACATGGCTAGAAATAACAACAATAATCAATTAGTAGTTAATGGTGCAGAGCAAGCTCTAGAACAAATGAAATACGAAATCGCTAGTGAATTCGGTGTTACACTTGGCGCTGATACAACATCTCGTGCAAACGGATCTGTTGGTGGAGAAATTACAAAACGTTTAGTGCAAATGGCTGAACAACAATTAGGCGGAAGAACTCGTTAATCGAAATCATATGTATTGTTAGGGATAGTGATTGGACTATCCCTATTTATAATTCTCCAAGTAAGTCCATTTATAAAAATATTAATGTCTATGTGTAGTTTTTAAACCAAGATTGACCACAATTCCCTCTTGAAACCACATATTAGTGTAAAAACAGGAATCCATTTTGTTTCAGATACAATTTTTATAAAATAGTTTGATTATTTTTAGTAATCCTTAATGAACTACCAAAGTTCTCACGATAATCACCAATTCACATTTGTGTCGATGACTATATTATGATGAGATGCCTGGAACCTAAATAGCCGTGGTCATACCCCTTATTCAATATGTTTTAGAAAGTCTTCAATCGTTTGTAACAACTTTTCAGGGTACTCCCCATTGATAGCATGAGAGGCGTCTTCAAATAACACCATATTACTGTATGGATTTCTTAAATTTTCTAAACCGATTTGAAACGACTTTTCGGAATGATGCATAGTCGATTGACCAGCCAAAATTCCGAGCACTGGCATCTTAAGTTTCTTCAAATGTTCAGTTTTAACCTTTTCTGGCATTGGCAATTTACTTTTGAATGTTCGCATTCCTGTTTCAATCAATTTGGCAGCCGGCTCACTTTCATCAATTTTAGCACCACCAGAGATATATCTAAGCATTCTTTCCCTTATTGATTTTGGCACTGCTGGTACGGAAGCTGGAATCGAAACTAGAATCATTTTTAGTGGAATAGGACCAAAAACATAAACTGGTTCTACTAATATGAGTGTTTGAATTTTTTCTGGGTGCTTAATTGCTAAATTTGCCGCACTCCATCCACCAAATGACAATCCTAATAAGTTGATTTCCTCTTCTGGCAATTGTTCTAGCACTTGTTTTAACCAAATAGCTTGATCCATATTAGTTTTGATACGTTTTGTTTCTATACTTAACCCTGGCTCACCTATCAAATCAATTGTGTAAACCGGACGGTGTTTTAAGAAGTCATTGAGATTTGCTTCCCACATTGGTGTAGCAGACCCCTTTCCAGGAAGTAACAATAACGGTGTTTTGTCTGGTGTTTCCTCTTCTTGAAATTTGTATAGCTTCACTTTACCAAAATCGGTATTGAGCATTTTTGACTCAACAGGTTGTGGTAAATAGCTCATTGCCTCATGATAAGAATTTATGTATTCTTGCTTACCTTCATTTGTAACGAAACCACTCATTGAACCATCATCTTTGAAAAGACCTGATTATGTACAATAGTATGAATATAGCCAAAGAAACAATAACTAAAATGATCCATCTTTTTTTTCGTAAACATACAAACCTCCTTCTATTCTTACTTAAGACTATGACGTAACGTTATAAAAAATGCTTAAATTAAAGTAATAAACGATATAACCACAGTACCTATTTCTAAAAAATGTGTTGAATATCAGATAACAACCTTCTTTTGATAAATTGAACGTTATTCAATCCTGCCTCGTTAGTGCCATAAGAAAAAGAGCTGCCAAAGCAACTCCCTTATTGAGTAAAGCACCTGAAAGTTGAATAATAATGGTTACATTCATGTTTCTTTATTCTGTAATAATATTTTTTTAACAAAATTACAAAAGTCTTCATTACCATGAACTTTAAAAATTATCTCATTCTCGAACTCAATTGATAACATCCATTCTTTATCCTTACCTATAAGTCCAGTATAAGAAGTACCACCTTCACCTGCGGTATTTTCAGTCAATAGGTAATACAATGGAAATAGTACAGATGTTTTATCCTGTCTTTTTAAACTATAAGTTCCAATGCTTTCTATTACCCTTGAAATATTATCGTGAACATTAAAATAATTACACCCTTCATTTACCCCAAATATTCTACATCCTTCTAATAAAGATTCATTTAAATCTTCTGGAGAAAATTTTGCAGGTTTTAGATTATGAACAACTGAATGGAAAAGAGTAAGGTGATTATTCAACTCAACCGAATATAAAACTGTACTTGTATTAAAAAAATCATCTTCAAGGAAATCGTTTGGAAATATGTATTGTTCTAACCATTTTCTTATTTCTTTAGATTCCTCATTATCTAATGCAGTAGTTAATCGCACTTACTTCTCACCTCATGTTAAAGAAAAATAGTCCTTCTTTTGTGATTCCATTATATAAAATACATTATTACCTATGAAGTTGTTCAACTATCTGCCCCGAAAGTTGCATAAGGATCCACGAATAAAGAAATATTCATCATCAATTATACACATATCTTCAATCATCTCTATTCGTTTTTCTTGTTCTTCAAATGGTACTTCTTCATAGGACTTCCATAACTCAAGGGAAGTTCATCGTGATAATTTCCACAACATTTACAGTGATAACCAACTTTATAATTACTCATTTTACATCCCCCATATAGTAGCCTTACCTTATCTCAATATTAACCAAAAAAAACAATACTGAGTTTGATAATTTAACCTGACACGTTAGGGGAATAAGGAGTTACCTTTTATTCTCGTTTAATTGCTTTAACCACTCTATAAACCAATCTTGAGGTAACTCTACTTTTGAAAGGTCTAAATTCTGCAATTCTTTTAATGAGTATGTATTTACCAAAAATAAATCCCATTGACATTCAATATCTCGTGCTATCCCAAAAGCCATTTCATCAAGTTCATTGGATGCTTTATCTTCCTCAAAAGCCATTGTAAAGTTATCACACCACTTAATAAACTCAAATTGTGAAAATCTGTTTTCTTTTCTACATATGGTTTTTAACAAGTTCTTTAAGTTTTCAGAAGAGAATGGAAAATCTATAGTGGTTTCATTCCAGTTCCAATTCATATAAACATCCCCCTATTATTCTACTCTCTGATTTAACATTTTCTTATACAACTAATTTTCCCCGTTAGTTGCATAAGAAAAAGCTGCCTTAAAGACAGCTCCGATCTTCAGCCAAAGCACCACACGTTAGTTTCTTAAGACTTATTGTAGAGTTAAACAAACTGTGCGATATATCTCTTAAAACGGAGGATTGGAAAATCCAACCCTTTTGCACTAAAGTTTATGGACCTTGTGTAAGTATAGCGATGATGTTATATAAGATTGGGAACATAAATAAAATGATGTTGAAAATTATTCCAACTAACGAAAGTTTATCGCGATTTATTTTATAGCCTACGAATCCCAATATAGCTCCTATTGGACACAGTATAAACGGAAATACGAGCGGCATTCCTTGAATTTTTAAGGATACAATATCAAGTAAAAAGTTAATGATCAATAATGTTAAAACAGACGGGATTAGAATGGATATAAGTCCTGGTATTTCTTGCACAACAATTGCCCCTTAATGATAATTTAATACTACCTAATTTTAACAAAAATAAGTGTGTTTGTGTAAATATCGAACTACGCAGTACGAATACACTGCGCTTGTTGTACTAACCTGCCCCGATAGTTCCATTGAAAAAGCTGCCTTAAAGACAGCTCCGATCTTCAGCTAGCGCACTTATTCGATCAACAAGGTTTTACCTTTTTCCACCACATGGCCTTTTAATTATGATACGGTTCACCGTACCTGTTCAAGCCGTGATTTTTTAAAACTGTCAGCCTTAATTTTACACTTCTATTTTTAATCGACACTGTTGAGGAAGCAGCTGCTTAATCAGCCTGAAACGTTTTTCAAAAGGCCACCAATTGGCGGCCTTTTAGAATTTAAACTAACTCTAAGATTTCTTTGAAGTTATTCACTACAAAATCTGCTTGTTTTAATTCATCTTCTTGGGCAAAGTCAAAGTTCACACCAACTGCGATAAGTTCATTATCCTTAGCAGCAGATATATCTGAAGACCGGTCTCCGACAACGTAACCTTTTCCAATTTGATTTTTATTTTTCACCATTTGCACTAAATCTGATTTATTCCCAGATTTAATTAGTTGGATACTATATGTATCTTGAATAAACCTATCCAAATTATAAGTTTCTACAATTGCTTGTAAATATTCTATCTGACCATTGCTGGCAATAAATAAGGGATACTTTTTACTTAACTCATTTAATGTGCTCTCCACACCAGCATATAATGCACCTTTTTGTGCTTGGATTAATTCTATAAGCTTTTTATGAAAAATCTCATTGCTCTTTACTCGTATTTCTAGTGAGTGGTTTGGGCAAAGTGTTTCCCATACAACCGGTAGTGGCACACCCATAATTCCCCTATATTGTTCAATCGGTGTTTTTTTATCCCATAAATTTTCTTTTCGTAGTACTTCAAATGTTGCTTCTAGGGCAGGTTCTAAAATTAAATTTGTTTGAAATAAGGTTCCATCCATATCAAAAATGATTGCTTTACTCATTGAAATTCCCCCTCAAATTATCTCTCATTAAAACATTTTTAAAAATGCTGCCTTAAAGAGTTCTGATCTTCAGCTAATGTCACCTGTTAATTCATTAAAGCTAGTTTTTATTTGTGATTTTTTAATTTTTGAACCTCTTCTTCTAGTTTATCTACCTTTTGTTGAAGTTCTTTCTTAGGTTCTAAAATTCTTCGACCTAATATAACGAGGAATCCGGTAATAGCAATAACTCCCCCAGCTGAAGCTATAATCAAAATCAAGGCAATGTCAAACATAAAACAACTCCTATTTTATTTTCTATACTGCAGGTAAACCACTTAATCACTATAATCAGGTTAATTTTACCATTAAAAACCCATTCGTTCTTAAACTATCGTGCCCCGTTAGTGCCATAAGAAAAAAGGCTGCCGCAGCAACCCTTGTAATTGAAATAAAGCACCCGTTATGAATACACTAATCTTCCCTTTTCAATATGAAAGGAGCTGCGGAAGCAACCCCCTGACCGTTATTTTATACCGCACGCCCCAAAAGGAAAACGTTACGAGAATGGACATATTTTCGAAAGAAAAAATGTCCATTCTTTTGGTAATATAGAGGCAGCTGTTTATAGAGGCATTTATAACATACGGAGATGATGAAAAAATGACAGGACCCGTTTTGATTTTGACCATTATTTTAACGATATTTAAACTAGTTGTTACCTGCCTTCCGACCGATGTCGTCAATTGGCTTTTGAATAAATTTAAGATGCATCCAACACTTAGTGTCGGGAATACCGTAATCACGATGGACGGAAAACGATTGGAAGGGGAAGAGAAGAACCAAGTGATTCAGGATGTTAACCACGCGATGGTTTTGAAGAAAAATCATATATTTCCTGGAAACGATTCCTTGTTTTTACATCCAGAGAGCGGTGTTAAGCCATTGGTCATCGATACGAAAAAAGGCAAAAAGGATATTCGGTTATTGGTGTTCGTGTACGGTGACCATGTGGATGTCGTAAAACAGGACAAGAAGAAGCTCGTGGCATATAGCATGCGTTCCGAAAGCCTCCAAGACCGTTCGATGATGAAGGGAATGGATGTAAAAGAAGCATAAAAGGAAGAAAAATGAAAACCACACCATGATGTGTGGTTTTTTGATTGGGAATTATTTATTTTCTGACACGACTTCTTCATCTCTTTTAAGGATGCCTTCATTTTTTGGCTCGCTCACCTAGATTGCGGTCTTATCAGTGAATCATAGGACTTTTCTCGAAGATAATCATTTCCCCCATTTCGCTCACCATCAATACCCTAAAAACTGCTCTGTTCGCTTTAATTTTTACATAGTATTCCAATTATAAATCCCTTATTCTAAAAAAAAATTGACACAAGAAGATTGTCTTTATTGACGACCTTCTTGTGTTAATTCTTCTTGAACTATCCTGCCTCGATAGATCAAGAAGAAAAAGCTGACTTAAAGACAGCTCCGATCTTCTGCTAACACACCCGTTAGTTCATTAAGAAAAGCGATTCTTATTAAAGAATCGCTCCCGTTGCGGAAAATATGTAACTTCCTTTTATATGTTGATCCAAAGATAGTAACTGGAAAATTATCGGTTTAAATCCATATATTATTTTCAGCAGTTAGTTTAAAATTAGTTTCACCAGTGTTAATTACACCTTTAGGCTCTACCAGCATTATATGGCATTCCTTTTCAGCATAAGGCTTATGCTCCACACCTTTTGGTATCACATACATTTCTCCTTTGGAAAGTTTAACCTCTCCATCGCGGAATGCGATGGACATCTCGCCGTCTATCACGATGAATGCCTCATCGGTGTCTTTATGATCGTGCCATACAAAATCCCCCTGAATCTTAACTAACTTAAACTGATAGTCATTCATTTCACCAATGACTTTGGGCGACCAGTGTTCACTGAATTTGGACAGTTTCTCGCTAAGATTAATAGCATTATAATTGATATAAATCCCCCCAGAACTATTCTTACCTTTATTTTACAACTTCCGTAGATTAATTACTATTTTGATTAAGACCTCAAAAGTTTCTGCTGATTTTCCACATAATGGTCCAATTGTTGAACAAAGACCAAACACTACTCTTGAATCAACCTGCCCCGTTAGTGCCTTAAGAAAAAGAGTTGCAGCAGCAACCTACCTTATTTGCACCTAGTTAAAGATTGATATACTTAATGATGAATGATTCCTGCCAATGTCAAGATAGGACTCAGACTTCCACTTTTCGCCTATCCATAAAAAAATTTTACAAAAAAAAAAGACTTCCATACACAGTATGAAGTCTTTTTGGAAGGCTCTTTTCGTAAAGATTGATGTTTTTAAAACGAAACTATTTAAGGTTGATTGGAGCGGAAGTGCGAGACTCCTGCGGGAGCAGCGGGACAGGTGAGACCCCACAGGCGTTTACGTCGAGGAGGCTCACCGCCCGCCCCGCGGAAAGCGAGCATCTGGAGGGGAAATCAACCACAACTCACTACCTGGTAAATAGCAACAAAGTATGTGAAAACAGCCTTTTGGAAAGAGAAGAGTATTACGGTTTTAAAACGACTTTTATACATTCATCCTCACGATTATTAAAAATTCGATAACCATGACTTGCTTCTTCAAGGGACATTTTGTGTGTGATAATATCTCTTGGGTCAAATTCGTTATTTGTTATTTTTTTAAACAATTCTGGCATAACCATTTCATAACCCTTACTGAAACTAAACTGACCTGCCCCCATAGTTCAACAAGAGAAATGAACAAGAAAAAGAACCCCTTTGCAATAAAGAAGTCCTTATTTATTCATTCAATTTCAGTTGCAAATTGAAACAATTCCGGGTGATCTGCCAAGTCTTGCATCGCTTTTTCTCTTTGTTTTTTGGCTGTTTCAATGTCATCTTCATCTAATGTGTCACTTCCAGGTAACAGAATAACTTCTTCATCTACTGGTACTGGCGCATTTGCTAAATCAGATTGGAAAGAAAAAAGACCAATAAAAGTGAATCCAAATAACATAAGGATTTTCTTAAATTTAATCTACCTCCTTAGGATATGTTTAATTATCCATTATTGGCCCTCTTATGGAGCTAATGCACCTGTTAATTCTTTAAGGGTACCACCAGCAACATTAATTACCATTAATTTATTTGATTTGCTCCGCCAACTCTAAAATAATTCCCTCTGGTCCACGACAGTAGCATAACTTATAACTATCTTCATATTGTTGTATCTCACTAAAGATTTCCGTACCTTTCTTTTTCAATTTGGCAACAAGGGCTTCAATATCTTCAACAGCAAATGCAATATGCCGGATACCCAGGGTATTTGCAAAAGGTTGCTGACTATCTTTTTCATCTGACGGCGTATAAAATTTAATTAGCTCTATCCATGCCTGACCGTCTGGCTTCCCCAATCCTACACATGCTACTTTAACGTCATTAAGCCCACTCATCTTATCCATCAATTCTCCTTCCATCTCCCATTCCCCTTGCACTTCTAGTCCAAAATCGAGAAAAAACTCTTTAGCAGCAGAGAGGTCATTTACGATTACACCTACATGATCTATTCTGTGGATCTTCATATTTCATACCTCCTTTGTTCTTGTTATTTTGCAATATCCGTATTCTTACATTCTAATTCTCGAAAAACAGAAAATATCCTTCTTGTTGAAGAAAGGCAAAGAGCACTCTTCAACTATCCTGCCCCTTTAGTTCCATAAGAAAAAGAGCTTTTGATCAGCTCTTGATAATGAGTAAAGCACCCGTTACTTTAAGTACATTTCCCCAAAATTTTTATCGTAAAAGAAAAAGCTGCGTTAGAACGATTTCTCCCGCAACTTTTACTTTATCTACAAATTTAGTTTTTGAAATCTGGGGTTAACGATGTGTTAGCTTTGGTTAGTCTACCTGCTCCCCAAACTTCTTCCCGAATTCTTCCATTAAATCAATAATAGGAATGAGTTCTTCCCCTTTTGAGGATAATGAATACTCAACACGAGGAGGAACCTCTGGATAAATTTTGCGATTAATTAAACCAGCTGTTTCTAGTTCTCGAAGTTGCTTTGTAAGAGAACCTTGTGAAATATCCCCTAAAAAAGCTTTGATTTCACTATAACGGCGCTCTTTGGACTTTATAAACCAAAGAATGAGATATTTCCAACGTCCAGATAGTATGTTTTGGGTATAGGCAATGCCATATACTTCTCTCTGTTCCTTTATACACTTTTTGTCAAATCCATCCTTACATATTCTAGACACCCATTCACCTGCTTTCTACTATTAGGTACAAAAAAATGTACTATGGCAATTTTTATTGCCTTCTTCAAAAAAATGAGAATTGGTTATATTCTAGTATATGTAATAAAAACACTCAATATTTTTTATATCTAATGAGATATGTTTACGGATTGATAAAGTGGTGATATTGATTCAGATAAAAATATCATTGTTAACTTTAAGCAAGCAGAATCTTTGATATACAAATTCTTTAGGAGGAGCAATGATGAAATTTGGAATTATAGGTGCTGGAACAATCGGGTCGATTATTTCTAAAAAATTAGTTAAGACTGGACATGAAGTCAAAATTGCAGATGCACGAGGAATTGAACATTTAGAAGGAAAAGAGCTTGCTGGAACACCTGTCCTTATAGAAGATGTAATGACCAATATTGAAGTTCTTATAATATCTCTCCCTTTAACAGCACTGCCAAGCATTCGGAATATTATCGAGCAAGTTGGGGAGGAAGTAATCATCGTAGATACTTCAAATTATTACCCTAGCAGAGACCAAAAAATTGCAGAAATTGAAAACGGGATGATTGAAAGTGTTTGGGTTTCCAATCAATTAGGTAAACCTATCATCAAAGCTTTCAACAACTTGTTAGCCCATACTTTAGAAAATGAGGGAACCCCCGAAGGTACTAGTGGACGCATTGCCATGGCGATTGCTGGTAATGACGTATCACAAAAACAAATAATCATGGATGTAGTAAACCAGCTAGGCTTCGACACAGTGGATAGTGGTTCTTTAAGTGATTCGTGGAGACAACAGCCGGGAACTCCTGCATACTGCACAGAACTAACAAAAGAAGAACTAACAAAAGCATTGGAAAAAGCCAATAAAGAAAAAGCCCCATTCCTACGGGATAAGGTTATAGAGAAGTTATCAGCTTCTAACTTCACCTCCCTCGCAAATAAAGATATCGTGAATATGAACAGAGAAATATATAATTCATAATTTAGGAATCCCATATTGATCATTGCTCTGGTATTTAATTTTAAATTGAATAGAAGACATAGGAAATTTGGAACCAAAATAGTGATTAAAATATTTGATCACTATTTTGGCATATTTTAAATCTCTCTGTTCATCCACCTTGGATGTAACACTTTAAAAATATTTATACGTTTTTAAATGACTTTATTGTACATTAAACAACTTTAATGTCACTTAACAGTATTCCTTATGGAATTATCCTGCCCCTTTAGTGCCATAAGAAAAAAAGGCTGCCTTAAGTCAGCTCAGATCTTTAGCTAATGCTCATGTTAGTTGAAGTAATTTTTAATTTCTTTCGTATTTGCCACAACTAATATCTTATTTTTGTATATCCCAAATTTATTATAGAAATTTGGTTTCCCTACTTCTTCAAAGTATCTATTCCACTTAAACATTTTAAAAAATATATTTAATGTGGGTTTATAGTTTGACCTTTCTAATCCAATCTTTTGTAAGATAAATCTTTTTATTATTCGATAGATTCTCACTGAATAATTTGTATCTAAGAAAATAATTAATTCCGCATTCCGAAAACTATTAGACACCCATTCTTCATTATGAACCCCCTCTACAATCCATGTTTCAGAATGAATAATAATATTAAAATGTTCTTCTCGTTCTTCTTCAGTTCTTTTAATATCTCCTGATTCATACCTTTTCCAAATAACATTATCTAATTCATAAAGTGGGATATTTAACTTAGAGGATAACTCTCTTGCTAAGGTTGTTTTTCCACTACCAACTGAACCTATAATATGTATTTTATTTGGAGTTTTTTTCAATAAGACCACCACCGTCATTAGAGTTATATATATCAAATTTATTCTATTTTTTTATTGGAATGTCCTCTTCCAACTTCTACTATCCTGCTCCGTTAATTCCATATCGAGTAGAGGGAAAATAAATGTATTATTTTCGCCCCTCTCACAACACCGTACGTACGGTTCGCGTATACGGCGTTTCAATTTATATTACAGTGTGTACTTTTAGATAATGCTCTAAAGCAGAGGGGACTCCCCTCTGCTTTAGTCTT
>NZ_JBFTMS010000060.1:0-20943 GCF_056397085.1 Peribacillus sp. 05N428
GGAACGATTGTAACACCTGGTAATACACATGACAGTCATATTTTGGAGCCACTTGTTGAGCAAGTGATTGAGAAAGTTGGAAAACCAGAAGCAGTTGCCGCAGATGCAGCTTATAAAACACCAGCGATTACAAGCTACCTAATTAACAAAGAAATCACACCTGCTTTACCCTATACACGTCCTCGTACAAAAGAAGGATTCTTTCGCAAACATGACTATGTTTACGATGAACACTTTGATTGTTACCTTTGCCCTTCGGGAGAAACTTTAAAGTACTCAACAACAAATAAAGAGGGCTATCGCGAGTACAAATCGCCAAAACAAATTTGTGCAACATGCTCATTTTTATCACGGTGTACTGAAAGCAAAGACCATCAAAAAGTAGTGACACGGCATATCTGGCAAGCATATGTGGAAGAAGCAGATCATCTGCGTCATCATCAAGAGGTAAAACCTATATATGCGAAACGCAAAGAAACGATTGAGCGTGTATTCGCAGATGCAAAAGAAAAGCATGGTATGCGTTGGACTACTTTAAGGGGACTTAAAAAATTGTCGATGCAAGCGATGCTTACTTTCGCTGCCATTAATTTAAAGAAGATGGCCACTTGGACATGGCAAGGTCCTAAAATGGCTTAACATTGTGGCTCGAAGAGCCCAAATCTCTTAACCTTTGGTCAAAATTTCAAAGGAATTTCAAAAGAGGTTCGGAATTTTTTAATTCCGAACCCCTTTTGTCTACAAACTGTAGCAGCCGTGCGGCTGCTTTTTTTTATTTTTTCCCTTTGCCTTCCGAATCGTAAAACAGCGCAGGCCGGCTAACCTTCCAGCCGGTAGGACACCCGAACCTTTCCAGCAGGAAGCTAAGGCGGCCAGTCAATCGATCAAGGGGCAAAAAACTTTTTGAAAACCAAGATAAGAAAACCAAAATATTTTTGCTAGTTATCTCTGTTATTTCAGTAATTTTTTTAATTATTTATAAAACCCTATTTTTTGTGATTCTTAGCGTTTTGCTGTGGGGATTGTTTTTCTTGTTGAAAAAAGCAAATGAAGCACTTAAACGGCAGTCTGAAGAACAATTGAAAAAACTTGAAAAATTAAAGGATCAAAAATAACAATGAAAAAGGGGTACCCCCGTTAAATGCGGATGAAGTATGCAATACAAATATTTCTTCCTCTTTTTTAAGAGTTTCGTGAAAAACTGGCCCAGAATGCCAAGCTTCAAAGAGAATCGGAATCTCGAGGAATTAGGAGGAAACGTAAGAACGTAAATCCGGATTATGGGGCTGTTTTCCCCTTATTTTCCGAACCCAACACGCGTAAATTTCGTCGAATCATACCAATGGTTATGGGTATTGTCTCAATAGAGCCTACTCTATTGAGATTGTGAAGGTTTCTACTTAAACTAACTGGCAGTTTAGTTGAATAAAGGTATAAAAAGAATGCCGTAGTTTTCATTTTACTTAAAAACTAAGCATTCTTATTTTATAAACAAGGACATGAATGTATGCTTTTTTTCATACTGTATTTTGGAGGTGGAAAAATGGCAAGAGTAGCTTACCGAAGTGCAGACATTGACTTAATGGCAAGGATGATGAGAGCAGAAGCTGAAGGCGAAGGAAAACAAGGAATGCTATATGTTGGAAATGTAATTGTTAACCGTGCTGTAGCAGATTGTCTTGACTTTAATGAATTGAGAACAATTAAACAAGTCATTTTTCAAGTACAAGGAGGAAATTTCTCTTTTGAAGCTGTTCAAAAAGGCAATGTATTTTATCAAAGAGCAAGAGAATCTGAAAGAAGATTAGCAAGACGGAATTTGGAATATTGGAGAGATCACCCAGCGAAATATGCTCTTTGGTACTTTAATCCATATGGTCCGTGTCCTCCAACATGGTACGACCAACCTTTTTCTGGTCAATTTAAAGAACATTGTTTTTATGAACCAGCGCCTGGAACATGTGAAAGTGTTTATAGCAGATGACAAGTTTGCTATTTGAGGCAAGATTCGAATATTTATAAAAACTAAAATAAAACTTTTAGTAATAGTATTTACCCAAGAAAGATTGTAAAATATTACACTTAAACTATCGGGTGCTTTACTTGAACAAGAATCCATAAAAAAAGTCGATTCCTTGAGATGAACTGACCCCCTAAAGTTAGACAGGTTATATCGTTAGGCAGCCTGTTGGGCATGCGCTCGGTATTGTACCGGGCTCATGCCTTTTAATTTTGCCTTGATTCGTTTGTGATTATAGTATTCTATATATTTTGCTAGTTCTTGTTTAAAGTGTTCCACACTTTCAAATTCTTTTAGATAAAGAAGTTCCGATTTCATGATACCAAAGAAATTTTCCATAACAGCGTTATCGTAACAATTCCCTTTGCGAGACATACTTTGCGTAATGCCACGTTCCCTAAGGGCATCACGGAATTGTTTCATTTGATAATGCCAGCCTTGATCTGAATGAATTAGGAGAGTATCGTCGTCTGTTAAGCGTTCAAAAGCTTGATCTAACATCGTTGAAATGAGTGAGTAGGTTGGTCTTGAACCGATTGTATACGTAATGATTTCTCCATTAAATAAGTCCAATATCGGCGATACATATAGCTTTTCTCCAAATAATTTAAACTCTGTAATATCCGTAACCCATTTCTCATTTGGTTTTTCAGCTTTGAAATTGCGATCTAAAATATTTAGTGCAATCTTGCCCACAGTTCCTTTGTAAGAGCGATATTTTTTCATACGGACAAGACATTTTAGTCCTAGTTCTTTCATGATACGTTGTACCTTTTTGTGGTTTACTTTGTGTCCGCGATTTCTAAGTTCATCACGAATACGTCGGTAACCAAACCTACCTTCATGTTCATCGAAAACAGATTTAATCAATACTTTCAGTTCTGCATCTGGATCAGGACGACCGAAGTTTTTCACCCAATAGTAATACGTGCTACGCGGAATGTCTGCGAGCTGTATAAGTGCTTTCACCGAGAATGCATTCCTTAATTCATAGACTACTTGTGCTTTGTCTTGTTTGGTGATTTTTCCTTGTTTTGAACTAAGGCATTCAACTTTTTTAAATAGGCATTCTCCATACGTAAACGTTCATTCTCCGCCTGTAAAGCCTCTATTGATCCTTCATCGGGTACTTGAGAATTTGATGTCTTATTATTTTTATTTTTCATGGATGGACGCCCCTTTTTCTTTGATTGTAGGGCATCAAATCCTCCTGTTTCATAAGCAATTTTCCATTTTCGAAGTGTTTCATAAGATGGAATATTAAAAATCGCCGCTGTTTCCCTGATAGACGTCCCGTGTTCGTTCATATAATTGAGTACATCTAGTTTAAACTGTGCGGGGTAGGGTGTATAGCGTTTTTCAAAAGCATCAACACCAAAAAGTTCAAATTGTTTAATCCACTGATGGAGTAAACTCGGATGAACACCAGTAGATTTAGCAATAGTTTTTCCTCCCTCATTACCATCTATATATTGTCTAACTGCCTGTATTTTTTCTTCTGAAGAAAATCTCGCCATAAAAAAGCTGCACCTCCAATTGTTAGTTGTGTCTAACAATTGGGGTGCAGTTCAAGACTGGAAATCGGCTTTTTTTATGGATTGAAACTTCCTTATCGTTGTAAATCCGCATTTTCCTGATGCTACCCCATGCCCATCAAGCTAACGAAACGAATTTCCCCCAAAATAAAAAAAACGTTATTCTTTCAATAAAGTACTCCAAAAGGATGACGTTTTTTTTATGAATCTCTCGCTTTCTGAAGAATTACATCTATTCTCACAAGAATTACAACGCTTTCTATCTCCGATAGTCCTACAAGAAGTCGCCAAACAAGTTGGTTTTGTGCAGCGATCTAGTAAGTATCAAGCAGATGAACTCATCGCCCTTTGCGTTTGGCTCAGTCAAGAAGTCGCTAGTACATCGCTTACGCAACTATGTAGTCGGTTAGAGGCTTCGACGGGCGTACTAATGAGCCAAGAGGGACTCAATCAACGTTTTAATCCAGCAGCTGTCGCATTCCTCCGAGAAGTCTTTACTTCGCTCCTAACACAGAAACTCTGTGCGACACAATCGCTATCTTCACACATGATTTCTGCTTTCGAACGTATTCGGATTTTAGATGCAACTGTGTTTCAGCTACCTGATTCCTTCGCCACTGATTATCAAGGCTCTGGAGGGAGTAGTAATACTGCGGGGGTGAAAATCCAATTGGAATACGATTTACTGAGTGGCCAATTTTTAAACGTGCAGCTAGGGCCAGGGAAAAATAATGACAAAACCTATGGCACGACTTGTCTTGAAAGCGTTGAAGCAGGTGATTTATGCCTGCGTGACTTAGGTTATTTTGACCTACGAGATTTACAAACGATTCATGAGTTGAGAGCCTATTATATATCTCGATTGAAATTAAATACACGTATTTATGTGAAAAATCCTGAACCAGAGTATTTCAAAAACGGTACACTGAAGAAGCAGACCGAATATATTCAGCTCGATATGGCACAGATCATGAAAGAACTGGAATCGGGTGAGACACTTGAAATTTCGGAAGCTTACATTGGCCAGATTCAGAAATTACCGACACGTGTAATCGTCCACCGATTAACGAATGTTCAAACCGAAACACGTCTGAAAAACCAAGCCGTACGTGAGAAAAAGAAAGGCATTGTTATGAAGGACAAGAGTAAGCAGCTAATGGGTATCAACGTATATATCACGAACACACTACCAAAAGAAGTGCCGATGGATTACGTGCACGCTCTGTATTCATTACGTTGGCAGATTGAAATTTTATTTAAAACGTGGAAGTCGTTTTTTGAAATTGATAAGTGTAAGAACGTCAAGAGAGAACGCCTAGAGTGCCATTTATATGGGCAATTAATCGGCATTCTTCTTTGTTCCTCTACCATGTTTCAAATGCGACAGCTCCTGCTGGAAAAGAAAAAACAAGAGCTGAGCGAATACAAAGCGATTTACATGATTAAGGATTACTTTCCGTTACTGTTTCGGGCAATGATAGGTGGCCCAAATGAACTTGTAACGATTCTGCATCGCCTCTATCAACTGCTTAAGAAAAATGGACGTAAATGTCATCGGTATAAGAAGATGACCGTTTTTGATATTCTTGGTGTCGTGTATGAATCAACGATGAAGCAGAAACAAGCTGCCTAGTGAAAAAGAAAAAAATGCCTTTTTTTAGAGGCGTATTTAACATGCCCATTTTTCCAGCAACCGTTATTAACGGAGGCAAAATCGTTGCATAGCTAGGAAATCATATTGTTAGCTTGATGGGCATGGTGTAGCACCGACAATGTTAAAATGTTTGTGAAACTCCAATAACCTCTAAAGTCTAAACCCATAATAAAGTTTGGTATGTTCGTCTAAGACCTCAGGATAACATCTTGGACAGTATTTGCGGTTAAAGTGAAGCGAATCGTTTGGTAACGATGAAAGTTGACCTTTCCAAAAGTATCTTTCACAAAAAGCACATATTCCAATATTCTTCAAAAGAACCACTCCCTTTATAATTTTTATCTTCATAAATAAATTCAATCCATACTATGCTCCGCTATTGTCCTATGACTAGGCATTTATCCTGTTTAAGGAATAGATTCTGCTTAGTTAAGTTAAAGCAGCATGTAACTAAGCAGCACACAGTGCAGACAAAACGCGAAAAACGTGCATTATTCACGAAATGTCGGGTACCTCTCTAAAGGATTATTGGGTTGTTACGAATTCCAAACAATGACCTTATGTGATGAGTTTGTTAAGTTTACTATTCTAAAAGATTTGTCTTGAAAATGGGGTCACCGACAAAGGAGTGGTGCTCTATTTTACTAAGGCTTCTTCAATACTAGGAAAGGATAAACCGGGAAAAATTGGTGAAAATACCTTGGGATTCATTCGTCATTAATTTCATTTTAATGTCGACAATAAAAAAAGATTTTTCAAAAGAAGAGGGATGTGTCATGAATTGGAGATAAAAAATGTCGTACAAAAAAGGGTTAAAATAGAATCTTATAATCAACGTCAAATAGAAGAATTAATGGGGATATGGAAACGAGGCTACTATAGAAAAAATGGTACAACTCGCCAAAAGTAAGTAAATAACCGTGTAACTAGTGTGGTTTGGTTGTGTGGTTCTTATCTTTTAGTGGCACGCGGGGGGGAATGAATAAAATTAGAAAGTATAAAAATCCTCTAATTGACCATTCTGAATACGTGCGATTAAAAAACATAAGGAGGTGTTATTCATGACAGTAATCAATGATGTTAAGACAACTCTTGCAGGATTGAAAAGTGCTCAGGCTAGCTTTGAGACATTTTCTCTGGGTACAGACAATGAACAAGCCAAGCAACTTTATCAAGATGCTGCTAAACAAACACAAACGATTGTTGACAGTCTTACAACAAGAATGGATCAAATTCAACAAGAAGAACCCCAATACAAACAACAATAAGTAATGTAAGAAGAAAGGTTGGTTGAGTGTCAACCAACCTTTTTTACACCTTCAATTAAAGATAAACACAGAGGTGATTTCATGAAATTCAAAATAAACACTTGTCTTTTAGTAGGAATGGTTATCATTTTAGCTTCGGGATGTACCGAAAATCAAAATCAGGTGGGTGATGACAGTGAGGGTTTGAGCATTTCACAAGTACATACAATCAACCCTATCAGCCAATCTGTTGCCAACCGAGCGAAAGTAAAGGTGATGACGGAGGAAGAGACTTGGGATGTGAAGGCAGTGAATACAGATAAGGAGCTGTTAGTAGCGATAAAAGTTGATCAATTTGATCGGTTTCGATTAAAGAAAATTGAAAAGAAAGTAAAATCTGACTTAGAAAAAAGCTTTCCAGATCATAAAGTCCTCGTTTCTACCGATCAAAAAATGTATTTGGAACTGGAACAATTAGAACAAAAACTCCAAAAGGATAACACGAATATGAAGAAATTAGAAAAGGATTTCAATAAAATCAAAACCCTTATGAAGGAACAAACGTAAAGAGAAAGAGCGTGTGTACCCATGTCCAATAGTAAAAAGAAAAAATTAACACCTGTTCAACAGGAGTATCAAGGTATTCAAAAACAAAATGAAATAAAAAGACCAGTCGTTAAAAATTGCATAAAAGCGTTTTTGACGGGTGGACTCATTTGTCTTATTGGTCAGGTCATCCAAACGTTTTATATTACTTATTTTGATTTTACCGACAAAACGGCCGGGAATCCAACAGTGGGAACGTTAGTTTTTATTGCTATGCTTCTTACAGGTTTCGGAGTGTATGATCGAATTGCACAATTTGGAGGAGCCGGGTCAGCTGTACCGGTTACTGGATTCGGAAACGCAGTCATTTCAGCTGCCATTGAACATCGAACCGAAGGGTTTGTGTTAGGTGTAGGGGGAAATATGTTTAAATTAGCCGGTCCCGTGATTGTTTTTGGCGTGTTTTCCGCGTTTGTGATTGCTTTGATTAAAACGATTTTGATACAGTGGGGTGGTTTGTGATGTTAGCAGGTCATCGTACATGGATCTTCGAACAAAAGCCGGTGATTATTTCTACCGGTACAGTTGGAGGACCATTTGAGGCAGATGGAGCGATCGCAGAAGATTTTGATCTTCTACATTCCGATTTATGGCTCGAACAGGATTCCTATGAAAAAGCACATAAAGTCTTTTTTGAAGAAGCTTGTCAAAAAGCAATGGAGAAAGGGGGGATTCAAAAGGAACAGGTTCAGTTTCTCCTCGCAGGAGACCTGATCAACCAGATTACCCCGACAAGTTTCGCGAGCCGAACAATTGGAGCCCCTTATTTTGGATTGTTTGGTGCCTGTTCTACCTCCATGGAAGGATTGGCTCTAGGGGCCTATATTGTCAATACAAACGGTGCCAAATATTTATTAACAGGGGCTTCCAGTCATGATACAGCCGTTGAAAAACAGTTTCGTTATCCAACGGAATACGGTGGACAAAAACCACCTACTGCACAATGGACGGTGACAGGTGCTGGTGCGGCTTTGCTAAGTAATTCCGGGGAAGGACCGCGTGTTACTTCTGCAACAATCGGTCGTGTCATTGATATGGGAATGACCGATCCATTTAATATGGGAGGGGCGATGGCTCCGGCTGCAGTTGATACCATTGAAGCTCATTTAAAGGAACGAAACATTCATCCATCTTATTACGATTTAATCGTCACCGGGGATCTTGGTAAGATTGGACACGCAGCTTCACTTGATTTATTTAAAAAACATGGAACCCCTATCAAGGAAGAGCAATACCAGGATTGTGGGCTGATGATTTACCGGGAGGGACAACCGGTACTAGCAGGAGCTAGTGGTGCGGGGTGTTCAGCAACGGTGGTTTATGGTCATCTATTAAACCGAATGAAAAAAGGTGAATTTAAACGAATGCTAGTGGTGGCAACAGGAGCCTTATTATCCCCCCTATCCTTTCAGCAAAACGAAACGATTCCTTGTATTGCCCATGCGGTATCGATTGAATACGGGGGTGAACAATAGCTATGATTTTTTTCTGGGCTTTTGTCGTAGGTGGTTCGATTTGTGTCATTGGGCAAATTATGTTTGATGTTTTTAAGCTTACACCGGCACATACATTAACTACTCTTGTAGTCGCTGGTGCTATTTTAGATGGCTTCGGGTTATACGAACCACTTATTGATTTTGCTGGGGCAGGAGCTACCGTTCCGATTACAAGCTTTGGGAATTCACTTGTACATGGGGCCATGCAGGAAGCCGAAAAACACGGGTTGGTCGGTGTCCTTACCGGGATGTTCGAGGTGACAAGTTCCGGCATTTCAGCTGCCATCATTTTCGGTGTGTTGGGAGCTTTGATTTTTAAACCAAAGGGATAAGGAGGGTGTTAAGATGACCATTGCATCGGAAGTAAAACAATGTCTTGCCAGTCTCAAAGGCATAGAAGCCAGTTTTTCCAGTTTAGCAGTACGAACTCAAGATGATGAATCGAAACGTACCCTGCATGAAACCATGATGGTAGTAAACGAGATCGTGAGAGATTTGAAAAAAAGGGTTGGAGAATTGGAGAGAGAGGAATTCCAGTATAAAGGATTTTAAGATAAGAGGAGGTAGTAGATCATGCCTGATTGGTTGGATGTAATTGTTCGTTCCATTTTGTTTCTAATTGTCCTGTTTTTTGTGACAAAATTGCTTGGTAAAAAGCAACTATCACAACTTTCTTTTTTTGAGTATGTCATTGGAATTACAATAGGGAGTATTGGGGCGGAAGTGGTTACGGGTCTTGAACGACAAATCCATTTAGGAATAGTGGGGATTTTAACTTTTGCGGCCATTCCATTTATTGCTGGTTATATTTCGTTGAAAAGTAAATCTTTCCGTACCTTTATTGAAGGAAAAGGGACTGTTTTTATTAAAGATGGAAAAATTATGGAAGATAATTTAAAAAAGGAAAGATACACAACGGACGAGTTGTTGGATTTGCTTCGAAAGAAAGATGTCTATCAGGTTTCTGACGTGGAATTCGCGGTACTAGAGGCAACTGGAGATTTATCCGTACTGTTGAAGAAGGAGAACCAACCTTTAACGGCAAAGGATTTGAACATCGCTGTTTCTTCCGTTAAGGAACCACAGACCGTCATTATGGACGGTGAAATATTGGATGAGCCACTTTCCACTATTGGGAGAAATCGAGGTTGGTTACAAACAGAACTGGAAAAACTAGGGGTTACGATTGAAAATGTTTTTCTTGGGCAGGTAAATTCTTATGGGGAATTAACAGTTGACCTTTTTGATGATCAGCTGCAAGTTCCATCTCCTCAAGAAAGGCCTTTAATTCTGGCAACCATGAAAAAATGTCAAGCGGATTTGGAGTTGTTTGCTCTTGGAACTGAATCAAAAGAAGCGAAGCAGATGTATAGTAAAAATAGTGAAAAATTACAAGAAGCCATTGATAAAGTGGCCCCTATTTTAAAAGGATAATGGTTGTTTCATTTACATGGTGATGCACGATCAAAAAGGATCAGTTTTCACGATACCTTAGTCGAATTTTCAAAAATATACTACATTTTTGAGCTCTTTTGGACACCATAAGTTTTGGACAACATAAATACTAAGAAGGTGGTAATGGATGAATAAGCGAATAGGCAAAGGGGTTTATTTAGTATCTTCAGCAGCCTCGTTTTTATGTGCAATGTTGATAGGTTTACATAGTATGTTTTATCCGAATGTAGGCCGTCCGGATTCGGAAGACTGGAAGTGGATGCTTTTTTATTTTGCTAATGGCTTACTTTCACAGTATATTGCCTTGAATTTCTTTAACGATCAAGGCGATCAAAAGAAAAGAGAGGAAAGTAATTAAGTTGTTATATCGTTTTCAAAAAGAAAAAAAGCCTCTCAATAAATGAACTGTACCTCATTGGAAGAACATTTTCTTTCACATAAATATCAAGGAGATGCTCACAAAAATAAACAACGTACGTTGGTTAACTTCCTTATTCAATTTTATCCGCGATAACAGATGGATGTTTGGAAATAGACGTAAAAATAGGGGTAGGATGCTTTCGTTATTAGGTTTAGGAGTCGGAGCTGTTGCGGTTTATGGAATGACAAGAGGACGCAGGAATAAAATAAAACAAACAACCGTACAACCCATCCTAAATAGGTTTAATAATAGATAAATAAAAATTAATATTTTATCTAATCGGTAAAATTAGATCTTGAATTTTTGATTCATTACCCCTGTATTCAAATAGATGGCAAAAAGTTTAAAACCCTTAGTCCGATTTCGGACTAAGGTAAACTTTCTTAGAGGTGTTAGCAGTGTTTATTTTTTTAGTTAAATCAATTTTTATATATATTGTGTTTGTTTTAGCAGTGAAAATTTTAGGGAAATCGGCCCTAGCACAACTTACCCCTCACGATTTTGGAGCCATTCTTTTTTTATCTTATTTAGCTTTTGGGTCTATTAAAATAGAAGGAGTAATGGAGGGGGTTATTGGAATCATTGTTATAACATGCGTCCATCTATTTATATCAAAATTAAGTTTATTAAATTGGTTAAACCCTTTTATTATTGGGAAACCGACTATTCTAATTAAACATAGCAAAATTATATATAAAAATTTAAGGAAAAGTAGATATCCTTTAGCTGAACTATTATCGAATCTAAGAACATCAGGATACCCAGATATTCAGAATATTGAATATGCGATTTTGGAAGCAACTGGTGAAATTAGCATTTTACCTAAGGAAGAGTTAGTTCCTATTACTCCAAAGCATTTACATATGAAAGTGAAATACCATGGATTACCTATTGCCGTTGTGATTGAAGGGAAAGTTCAAAAGTATAATTTAAAATTAATCAACAAGAACGAAGAGTGGTTAAAGCAGGAACTAAAGGCAAAAGGATATCATCAAATCAAAGATATATTTTACGCTTCTGTTAGAGATACCGACAATTCATTAACAGTTAATACAATTGATGTTAACGACTAATCCAAGTAGTTTGTTTGCTTCCTTCCCGCCTCTATGTTTTATAATCTCACGAAAAGACTAAGATCGAATGACAGTACATCTCTTTTTAGGTTATACATGCACGAAAAACGAAGTAGTTAAAATAAGCCTTGAATTTTCCGAGAGGAGGGATGTTTTAAAAACAGAGGAACAAAATACTACCCTGATTATTTGGTGGAATGGTGTAATTACATTTATTTCTTTAGGAAAGTAGGAAACCGATGTTTTTAGAACTCTTTGATATAAAAACCTTAGAGGAATGGGAAGAATCATGCCGCGAATTAAAAGAAAAATTACAGTAAAAGGGACTCTCATGACTTGTAGACAGTTAAAAGGCTTATATGAACAGTGGGAATTGCTATACAGAACTCGTTACAAATCTTATCCTCCTTCTGAAATAACATGCTTGTACATATATTAACGGTAAACAAATGAAGGTGATTTATATTTTTCAGAAAGCAGCGGCTATACTTATAGGTAGTCTATTATTGAGTATAGGAATAAACGGTTTTTTAATACCCCATCATTTGTTAGACGGAGGGATTACGGGAATTGCTCTTATCCTACATTATTACTTTGATTTTCCTACAGGTTTAGCTATGTTTCTTTTAAGCATCCCTCTATGCATATACGCGTGGATCTATGAACGAACATTCTTTTATAATAGCTTTCTAGGATTGATTGTTGCTTCTATATTCATTGATTGGCTAGCGCCTTTAAGAAACCAATTTTCCCTACCTATTTTTTCGAGTATGTTACTAGGAGGGGGATTGATTGGAATAGGAGTAGGGATCATGCTTCGATATGAAGCAAGTACCGGAGGAACCGACTTGTTAGCCCAATTTATTTCGAAAGCTTTTTCCATAAATATAGGGGTTGTTATTTTCATGATAGATGGTCTAATTGTAACAGCGGCGTTTAATACGTTAGAGTTAAAAGCATTCCTTTTTTCTTTCTTAACTATTTGTATTATAGGAATGATTACTTCTTTGATGGCTAGGAGATAAAAAGATGCATGGACATTATTTCTCGTTTGAACATAATGGTGTATCGTAGTTGTGTTATCTCGTTCACCGTATTTTTGTTGGTCTTACACGGTTATCGTATTTTGGCGGAAGCGATTAGCAACTTGGGTATGGTTTATATTACCTTTTATCGGAGTTATAAAATTGTTTAGATTTTAAGTTACAGTTACGTGTTTTAGGTATTCAGGTTTTAAAATGAAGAAGTTTTATCTGGGACTTATATGTATGCCTTCACTCTCAAGCCAATCTGCGTAGAGTATACGCTTTTCATTATCATATCCATTGGCAGTTAATTGGTTATCTAACCACTGTTGATCAAATCCGAGTTCATGTAAATTATCCCATGAAATTTCCCCATCTATAATTAACGATGTTGGGAGGTCTACTGGACTTTCTGAAAGATTGAGATCTTGCTTGTCTGGTTTTTGATACTTGGATTTTAATAATATACTTATTTGCCCATTAGCTTCCAGTATACCGTATTTGACTTCGCGAACTGAAAAAACATTATTTTGTCGAAGCAAACTCAATACTTGATTTACATCCAATTTGTTCTTTTTAAGTAACTTTCGGTCCATGCCACCATCCCGAATGATGATGTTAGGATTGCCTAATAAGAGAGAACGTGTCGATTTATTTTTTAGAGTTATAAACTCTATACCTAACATGAGAAGCGTCCACAATCCGATTGCATATAAAAAATGGAAAGTCCTTACCTTATCTTCATAAATGGTATTTCCTAAAAAATCCCCAAGCACTAACACAAAAACTAAGTGAAACGGGGTTAATTGATAGATGGATGTTCTGCCTGTTATGATAATGATAAAAAATAAAGTGCCAAAACCTACCACAACTTTGATCGTCAGTAACCAAATATTAACTTCTCCCAAGGCATTTTTCCTCCCGTTTAAATTGTACTTTTTCTGAGTCCCATAATCAAATTATGGCTAATGTATCAAATTTTTTTAGTAGTGCGGAGGTTGTTTTTAGATGAAAATATTACGAATTTTTTTATATCGGCAACACATTAGAAGGAAAGAACTGTTTAACTAAGAAATTGAGTTATCCCTTAAAATGGTTGGAACTGTATATTCAATGCTTATCTTCTAATAAACGTATTTCCTTTAGATTTTTAAATATATCATCTATTGATATCACTCCTATATTTAAATTAAAAGTATTTTTACAAACAGATATTTTTGTAAAAATAAAAACGATTCTAACTATTAGCGCCACCTTTTTTTATTATTACCATTTTCCGGTGATTTATTTTCATCGTAAATAAGAAAAAAACGTGCTAGAAGTTTTTAACACGAGTTTACGACTTTTTTCAACAATTCAGTAATATTTAAAAACGGTGTAAACTTCTAAATCTACATTTAGAATAGAACAAGAAAAACAGGATTTATAACAATGGAGAAAGCAGACGAGCTCCTTGCTCAATAATACGCTGTGAAAGGGAACGCTTCAGCAAATCTTCTATGTGCAACGACACAGAATCAGTAAGATCGTATTCGAATTGCTGTGTGAGTTCCCTCGCCACATGAGCACTGTACAAGACTTGACACACTTCATAATTCAGACGGAAACTTCTCATGTCATAGTTTGCAGCGCCTACTTCTGCAATTTCCTCATCAATGATCATCAGCTTCGCATGCAACATTCCTTTGTCGTACTGGTAGATATGGACTCCAGCTTCTATAAGTTCCCCGTAATAGGTACGGCTTGCAAGGCCCACGATTTTTTGATCAATGTGGCGAGGAACCAGCAACCTTACGCGCACACCACGAGCCACCGCTGTCTTTAATGCCATGATAATATCTGTTTCTGGTACAAAGTAGGGTGTTGTTATATCAATCGTCTTGGTCGCCTGTGTTATACATATAAAGTAAGCTTGCCGAATGACTGGAGTAGGAATTCCAGGATTTCCTTCCAACGTATGGATGTACGCTTTTTGCAATGTCCCTGTCTTTGGGGATTTGTCTTTCTCTTTACCATCTAAGGCACTCAATTCAGATCCCCATTCGGCAGACCATCTCAAAAGATCTACGCTACTGGTTGGATTGATTTCCTGTGATTTATTTTTGGGGAATTTAGTGGGCTTTTTCGCTATCTCAGATTTTGTTTTCCAACTTGTTTTCGACTTTATCCGTTCCGGCAAAGCGATATTCCAATGAACGTCGAAGACAGTCTGCAAATCAGCTGTTGCTTCCCCTATAATTTGCAAATGAGTGTCCCGCCAGAATCCTACGTCTGGCTTTAATCCTGTATATTCATATCCCACGTTTATACCACCAGTAAAAGATACCTTTCCGTCGATGGTGACAATTTTACAATGATCTCGGTAATTCCAATTGGACATAATCCAGGGAAAGCGTAAAGGAAATATTGTCCGGCATTCTATCCCTGCTTCTACCATCTGAAGGATTTTTTGACGCGGGAATTTTTTACTCCCCCAACCATCTCTAATAAAACGAACCCGGACTCCGTTTACTGATTTTTCAATCAGCAGTTCTGTGATGCGATTACCAATTTGGTCATTCCGATAGATGTAATATTCCAGATCAATTGTTTTTTGGGCTTTTTGTAGGGATTCGATTAGTTGTTCATATTTTGCTATTCCATTATTTAGTACTTGAACTTTGCCGACTCGAAGCCCATGAACAGTGAAATGCCGTAAAGCATCAGCGATTACCGATGCTGAATCACTATATGTATCAGGCAATTTATCAGACTTATTATGAGAAGAGGTTAATCTTTTCCGATGAATAAGCTTAGGATTTGATATGCTAAGATATAGCCAGAAGCCAATGACAGGCAAAATAAGGACGATTGTTATCCAATTTAAAGCTTTGGCAGGACGACGAACTTCCCAAATTGCTATGAATAACATAAAGAACGTATTTAACAGGTACAGACTATAGATCCACTCCAAGTGAAATCACTCCCTTGTTTTTCTCTTAATATGTACAACCTGTGTAGCGAGTATACGTTTAGAATACGAAGGAATTGTTTAGATATATATGATGGGCTCACCTTTTGGGGAACAATTATAAGCTAGAAGAGTGAAAAACTCAGAATTATGGAATACCGAACGCCATGAAGCATAAAAGGGCTTTACAGGAATAAAATGAATGGAATACTATGAAGGAAAGTGGGGCCGTGCATGTGAAAATCCATGTGGTGAATAGGGGGGATTCCTTGTGGAGGATTTCCCAGCAATCTGGTGTCAGCACCAACCGAGTTGTTAGGATCAATAGCCTTGAAAATCCCGATAAGCTAGTGATTGGCCTAGCACTTTTAATTCCTGAACCTTATCTTCAGTACAGAGTTCTACCAGGGAATACTATCCAAAAAATCGCGAATCAGTTTGGAACAACCATACAGGAAATCATGCAAACGAATCACCTCACAAATCCTTCTACTATCTATACAGGCCAAAGACTTACCATTCCGGTCTTTATCATACAGTAAGGGAACGAGATACCCTTTATGACATAGCAAGACGTTATGGAACGACTGTTCAAGGATTATGCAGACCAATCGAATTACAGACCCCCTTCTAATATTTATCCCGGTCAGATATTAAAGATTCCCCAAAAACTGAAAACCACCATTGATGTGAATGATTTTACAAACGTGTATGGGCAAGCCGGTGCGGAGCAGGTACGTGAGGTAGCCTACGATTTGACATACGTAAGTCCATTTGATTATAGAATGAGGCAAGATGGAAGCTTGGAAGTCATTGATGACAACCCGACCATACAAGCGGCGCATTCGACTAGGGTTGTTCCCGTGATGTGCATAACGAATTTTTCCGCTATAGAAGCGGGAACACAGCTTGCACATACGATTCTTTCTGATTTAAGTTTAGTGGAAAAATTATTGACCAACGTCATAAATACTATGAGAAATAAAGGTTACCGTGGATTGAATATAGATTTCGAAAGTGTAGCACCAGAGGACCGCGATTTCTACAATCGCTTTCTCCAAAGGGCAGGGGATCGATTGCATCCTGAAGGCTATTTTGTGTCTTCCTCCTTGCCCCAAAAACTAGCTCCGATCAAAAGGGATTATTAGTTAAAGCATATGATTACCCTGTGCACGGACAGCTTCTCGACTTCGTTGTGCTGATGACATATGAATGGGGTTACCAAAAGGGACCGCCACAGGCTATCTCTCCCATTAATCAAATCAAGCGTGTCCTTAACTATACAGTTACAGTGATTCCAACAAACAAAATCTTAATGGGCTTTCAAATTTATGCACGTGACTGGCTTGTTCCTCAGAATTGGGAACTACTTGGGACACATTTATTGTACGGAAATTGTAGGGTGTTTTTTAACAGCAAAAGGCAGTCCTAAAGGTTCATTGCCTTTTGCCTGGCATGGGGTCTACAGGGTGAGAGTTTTCCGATTATTGAATTTGGGCAGCTTCCAGTGCATTCTTTACATCAATTAAGCCACTGCCGAAATCGCTATCAGCTCCAGGGATTCCCAGGTCATAAGCAGTATTCTTAATAATGTCAATTACTTCTCTATTAGTTAAATCAGGGTTCGCAGAGAGTAAAAGGCCTGCTAGTCCCGCTGCATGAGGCGAAGCCATAGATGTGCCTGACAGGGCTGCATATTGCTGGTTAAAATAGGTACTAGAAATTTGGACACCAGGAGCTGTGACATCAATATAATCTACATAATTTGAAAATGGGGCACGTTGTCCCGTGTAACTTACGGCGGCGACACTTAGAACCTCAGGATAGACAGCTGGATAGCTCGGTTGGCTGGTATTTTCGTTTCCGGCAGCAGCAATCAGGACGACGTTATGATCGTAGGCATAGTCAACTGATTCTTTCAACAAGGAAGAGGGCTGATAGTTGCCTAAACTCAGATTGATTACATCTGCTCCATGATCCACTGCCCAAATAATCCCTTTTGCTACATCAAAGGTCGTCCCATACCCTTCAGCACTCATTGCTTTAACAGGCATTATTTTGTTATACCAGGTGATGCCAGCAACGCCTTCTCGGTTGTTTGTTTCCGATGCAATGATTCCGGCGACATGGGTGCCATGGCCGTTGTCATCATCAGGGAAATCGTTATTCTCTAGTACATTGTATCCGTTTGTTAAACGTCTTCTCAAATCAGGATGGTTTAGATCAACGCCGCTGTCTACAACAGCAATAATAATATGTTCATCCCCTCTTGTAATATCCCAGCCTGCTTCTGTGTGAATGACTGGCAGGTTCCATTGATATTGTTCGTGGTACAGTAAATCATTAGGAAATTCAACTTGATTTTGCAGATAAAGATAATTGGGTTCAGCAAATTCAACATTAGTCCGTTCGTTAAAATATTCAATCAGTTCCAAAGTCGTAAACTCATTGGAATGAAAAGCAATCGTCGAATTCAGATTTTTAATGATATTGCCATTTATCTCCCTTACCATCCGATTTAAATCCTGCGTCGTTGGATGAATCTTGAACTTGACGGTTACTTCGTTCTTAATATAATGGCTCTCATTTTTTTCATTGTGTTTAATGAGAAAAACGGAAGGATCATTTCTTAAGTGATTCTTTATGGTTTCACCCATGGAAAGGCTGTTTATTTGAAGAACATTTCTTTCGTTTTCAACATTTTGGACTCTGGTAATAGGGGGATTAAATCTGTTGTTGACAGTTTCCGTTTCATTTTCCTGATTCTGTGTGTTTCTTGTATTTTGGAACAGAAATAGTAACCCGATGGATAAAAGAAAAAGTATGGAAACAGTAACCAATAAGGACCTTGGTATTTTTCTCATGAGACACCCCTAAATCATTTTATTATTAGCTTGTTGTTGTTGCAGGAATTTTAACGATGGGAATGGGTGGAAAAACAAAAAGGGGTTTCGTTTTACTTTGCTATATAGGGCTAAAAGGTTCCTTTTCGTCCTAATTGGGTAAAACGACCAAAAGACTTCACCTGTAACATAATTTAAGATTCCAAGAAGCTTAACGCTTTTTACGGTTTAATAATTTCCTAGAAATTTGGTATCTTCTAATTTAGGGGGTGGGTAGGCAAATGTCTATTATTGGGAAATTGAGGAACATAAGATAAAACTGAATATACTCAATATAAGAAAGGAAGTTAAAAGTGGTCTCTTCAGTTATCTCAACAATCAAAATAAAGTCAAACTGAAAAAACGCTGACCATGATCAGCGTTTTTTCATATGCTTTTGTTATGCAGAAAATCCTATATCGACTTTTAGGCTACCATATTTTTGAGTTTTCGTATTACATAACAATGTGCAACAGAATTGTATTAAATAGGATACTTGCCCAAGAATCGAGACAGGTAATCGCATATCTTTATTACATAAAAAATGAAATGAGGACTGTTTTTATGAATGAAGACATGCAATTGTCTCCTATAGAAAACGAAATAAAGCAATCTGACACAAGAATTTTTGGGAGAAGACCAATTAGGTTTGTTAGACCTTACTTTGTTAGACCGTTTTTTTGGAGGCCTTTTTTTGGAGGAGTATTGGGAGGAGTATTAGGTGGATTATTGGCTGGTGCATTATTGAGTAGATATAGATATTATCCTTATCCATACTACCCATACCCATACCCATACCCTCCTTATCCGTACTATCCATTGGCATACCCTTTTTATTCATACTCTCCAGTGTATTATTATTAATTATTTTAGCTCTCTATCCTCTCCATACAGAGCTAGTCTCCATAATACTGGGGATTAAGATTTATCACATTGGAAAAGTCACTCTTTTTTTAGGATATATCATTAAGTTCAATTTGAAACATACAAAACACTGTTTGAAAACAAACGGTGTTGAAACTTATTGCTGTATACCTATTTTAATCTTTATTCATCTAAATTATCTGGATCGTTTACATCTTTAGGATCTTCAATTGGTTCTTCTGTATCAGGCACTAAATCAGTTTCATCATCTTTATTTTCATCTTTATTATCCGGATCATTTGCATCTTTAGGATCTTCAATTGGTTCTTCTGTATCAGGCACTAAATCAGTTTCATCATCTTTATTTTCATCTTTACTATCCGGGTCATTTGCATCTTTAGGATCTTCAATTGGTTCTTCTGTATCAGGACCTACATCCACTTCAGGTGGTGGATTATTATCATCTTCTACATTATTACACCCCATTAACATGATGGCAGATAGAAAAACTGCTGTTAATAGCCTTACCCACTTAAAATTCATTTTTATCGACCTCTCTATTGGTTTTTCACTTTTAATAATATCTTCTACTTTCCACCTTTTTATACGAACACTGTAACTTACAGCACCAACTTTATCTTCAATCACAGAACTTTCCACGATGATGTTGTATAAGTCACCCCGGTTAAGGCTCATTAAAGTTCATAGGAGTTATTCTGTAAATACTATGAAACACATCTTCATCCATATATTTCAATATAAAATTTTTGCGAGAGTTTCAACAAATACGTTTTCTTCCTTCCGAGGGATTGGGATCTTTTGTCTTTCCATTGATTTTTTCTTCTTTCGGAATATTTCTCTTAATAAATTTCCCATTGGCTGAAGCATTGACCCTAGTACAATTCTTTTAAATCATGAAGCGACCAGTTTAAAAAACCCGTCACTTTTTTAACTTAACAACTTTTTAACTTAACAACATTAATATTCAGGCCCTTACTCACCAAACAGTAGGGGCCTATATGTATGATTTTCAAAATTTCCCTTTTAAAAAGAATTTAGAGGATCTATTTATTATCGAAAAGTATAAATCATAAAAAAAACGGGAAGGTGTCAGGCATTGGAGATAAAAAATGTAATACAGAAAAGTTTTAAAAGGCAATCTGACAGTCAACGTCAAATAGAGGAATTGATGGGGATAGGGAAACTAGGCTACTATTAAAGAAATGGTGCCATTCGTCAAAAATAATTACATAACTGTGGGTTTTTGGTCATTTAAAAACAGAAAAATTGGAATGAATAAAAAATCTTCTTATTCATCATTCTAAAAAAGGTTAAAAAAACATAAGGAGGCGTTATTCATGACAGTAATCAATGACGTTAAGAAAACTCTTGCAGGATTGAAAAGTGCGCAGGCGAGCTTTGAGACATTTTCTCTTGGTACAGACAATGAACAAGCCAAGCAACTTTACCAAAATGCTGCTCAACAAACACAATCACTTGTTGAGAGTATTGAACCACGTGTTCAACAAATTATACAAGAAGAACCGCAATATGCTCAAGATGGAAGCCAAGCTTCCCAAGGCAGAACGCAAGGATCACAAGGTCAATACGGAACCGAGTTCGCAAGCCAAAATAATGCACAACAAGTAAGAAAACAAAACGCACAATCTACTCAAGGTGGCCAAGCTTCCCAAGGCAGAACGCAAGGATCACAA
>NZ_JBFTMS010000061.1:0-19624 GCF_056397085.1 Peribacillus sp. 05N428
TGATGGATATATGGCATGACTTTTTCGAGATATTTCAGATCCAGCTCAATATCTTCATACCAATGTTTTAGATAAAGTTCCCCATTACGCATGAAGTCCCCATCGTTAACTGTGATATAAGGGAAACCTCCGTTAACCCTCATGCTCACGAGTTGATCACGAACATGTTCCCATGCCTTATCGACGATTTTATAATCCTTGCCCTGCTTTTGGAAAAGGTACATATCCTCCCGCATGACCAGATCCTTTGTCAAATAATTGCGGAGAAAGGAAATATCCGATTCGATTTCCCTGACTTCGAACATCTTTTCCCGGCCAGAACCTGGCTTGACGCCGAGCCTGATCATTTCTTCGGTCGGATTATCATAGCGTTCTTCAATATCTTCAAGCACTTTCAATCCAAGATAATAAGGATTGATGCTGGTCCGAGAAGGCTGCACGACACCTGCGTTCAGTTTAGCGAATTCAATCGCTTCCCCTGAGGATAGATCCAATTCACGGATAATCCGCTGATGCCAGTAGGATGCCCAGCCTTCGTTCATGATTTTCGTTTCCAGCTGCGGCCAGAAATACAGCATCTCTTCCCTGATCATCGTCATGATATCCCGCTGCCAATCGGTTAAATCCCTGCTGTACTGTTCTATGAAAAGCATAATATCCTTTTCTGGCCTTGGCGGGAATTTTTTTCTTTTTTTAATGTTGGATTTCTGCGGTTTATCCTTATTATCAAGATTCCATAAATCATCGTATTGTGTGGCTGTCGGTTTTATTTCCTCTTCTTCTTCTTCATCTTCCATCGTCCAGGCAAGCTTCGGTCTCATCAGCGACGGATCGATATGTTCTTCAATGGCTAAAAGTGCATCGAGGAAGGTTTCCACTTCCTTTTTGCCATGCAGGATTTCATATTCACGGATTCTTTCTGCCGTTGCCGACATACTTTCTACCATATCCCTCTTGGTATTATTGAAGCGTATATTATTCTTAAAGAAGTCACAATGCGCCAAAACGTGGGCAACAATCAATTTATTTTGTACAAGTGAATTGGAGTCCAGCAGAAAAGCGTAACAAGGATCAGAGTTAATGACCAGTTCATAGATTTTACTTAATCCAAAGTCGTACTGCAGCTTCATTTTATGAAATTGCTTTCCAAAGCTCCAATGAGAAAAACGGGTCGGCATCCCATAGGCACCAAATGTATAAATGATTTCTGAAGGGCAAATTTCATAGCGCATCGGGTAAAAATCCAACCCGAACCCCGTTGCTATTTCTGTAATTTCACTAATGGCATATTCCAGAGCCTTTTGCTCCGCTTCATTCATCCGATATCCCCCTTGTCTTCCGCCTTTAAACTAATGTATGAAAAAAAGGAGGAAAAATGCCGTGATCATGAGTAAAGGTCCTCGATAACAGAAAAAAAACACCTCCATGAAGAAGATGTCAGGCCAAATGTTTCATGCAGTTCTGCACTCAATCCCTTTGATATTAAAATTTTACTAATTCCGGATTCACAGCCTCTTTTTTCATTTTTGAACGGATCCAGGAAATGATGAGCGCTGCAATGATGACAAAACCTAAGTATCCTGTGATTGGGTATACCGTCCCAACCAATTTAATAAAGCCAACGAAACTTGCAAGGAAGGCGAGAATTCCGACTATAATCACGGATAATTTAAATCGTTTCGTTTCCGCAGGCACCAGCCTGGCGGTGAATGCATACAGCATCCCGACAGCTGTATTATAAATCATTCCTAAAAGGATGATTGATAGGATATATCCCAACCATGGAGAAATCTGATTCGCTAAATGAAGGGTAGGCATACCAGAGCTTTCTATGCCCTTTAAGTCGGACATCATCCCCAAATTGATCAAAAATAACAGGATCCCCAATCCGATACCTCCCAGAATTCCTCCCATTCCAGCCTGTTTCTTATTCTTGAAGGTCCCGCCCATTACGGCCAGCATGGCAATTCCTGCAGTCATATTATATGAAACATAAAGTAATGAACCCATCAACCAATTTCCGGTAGCAGCCGTTCCTTTACTTGAAGATGAAATGATTTGATTGAAACTTAGATTGGATGTGAAAAATGAATAACCTGAAATAATGATCATGATAACGAATAAAAACGGTGTGACGGCACTAATGATGGACATTATTTTATTAACATTAAGTAAAAGCGTACCGATCGTGAGCACCGTCATGACGATTGCACCGACCATGCTTGGAATCCCGAATTGTTCCTCAAAAATCGTTCCGGAGCCGGCAATCATGATGACTGTAACGCCAAACAAGAAAAATGTGATGATAATATCGATCGACCACCCTGCCTATATAGCGGCCGCAAATATGATCGATGATGCTTTTATGGGAACGTGTCTGGAGAGTGCTCCCCAACTGGGTAACTTGCATGCCCAAAAACGCGAATAAAACTGTCGCCACCACAATTCCCAATACACTGTAGATTCCAAAACTAGTGAAGAACTGTAACACTTCTTGTCCTGAAGCGAAACCTGCTCCAATGATGATTCCAATATATGCTCCTGCAAGATTTATACTGTTTTTCATATCAAATACCACCTTAATTATATGATTATTCTGACAATTTAAGTTATGAGAATATCTTTCCTTTCATCATTATCCTCCCAGCTTCAAGTTAACGGGCAATTGCCCATGAAGCCGGGAGGTCCTTTAATTCAACTCTTATTTATTTGTATATCTTTTACTATAGGAAGTGAATTCATCGACCGCAGTGTAATCTACTTCATAGCCAATGCCTGCCGCTTTTGGAACGGTTATGACCCCATCATTCACTGTAACCTCTGGTTGGATGATGTCTTTATGCCAATAATTCGCGGATGCTGCCGTATCACCAGGCATCGTGAAGTTATCAAGTGTTGTCAATGCGATATTATGGGCACGCCCCACACCAGATTCCAGCATGCCTCCGCACCAAACCGGTACATTCCTTTCTTTACATAATTCATGTATTTTCATAGCTTCCGTTAAACCGCCAACCCTGCCAATCTTAATATTAATGATTTTACAGCTTCCCAATTCAAGAGCTTTTCTCGCATCTTCGACGGAATGTATACTTTCATCCAAGCAAATCGGTGTTTTGATTTCCGCTTGTAATGTGGCATGATCGACAATATCATCCGATGACAAAGGCTGCTCGATCATCATTAAATCAAATTGATCAAGTTGTTTGAGTAATTCAATGTCTTTCAGCCGGTAAGCGGAGTTTGCATCTGCCATGATCGGGATATCGGGATATCGATTGCGCACTTCCCTGATTACGTCAACATCCCAACCTGGTTGAATTTTCATTTTGATTCTTTTATACCCATCCTTCAATCCAGCTTCTATCTTTGCCAGTAATTCAGGTACCGTTTTTTGGATGCCGATACTGATCCCAACATCGATCTTTTCCAGTTCCCCGCCTAAAGCCATACTTAAAGGGATATTCTTTTCTTTTGCGTATAAATCCCAAATGGCTCCCTCGATTGCCGATTTTGCCATATTATTTTTACGAATATGCGAGAACATATCCGATACATCACGAGGATGCTCTATTTCTTTATCCAATACAAGCGGAATCAGGAAATCCTCCAGCATGGTCCAATTGGTTTTTATCGTTTCTTCGTTATACCAAGGTGCTGAAAATGCCACAGATTCAGCCCAGCCTGAAAGTCCCTCTCCATTCTTCACTTCCACAAGAATGAACTCCTTATCCACAAACGTTCCAAAGCTTGTTGTAAAGGGAGCTACCAAATCCATATTTAAATGACGTAAACGCACTTCCGTTATTTTCATCCCGATTCCCCTCTTATTCTTGTTTTTTTAATAAATAGTTTTGAATGTTTTCACCTTGTTCCCGTTCGATCCCGGCTGCAACATATCCTTTGGCAAAAAGAGCTTTGAATAATTCACCGGTTTTTAACCGCCAATCAATCGCAAGGCGAAGATCAGATTTTTTGATTTGTTGAATATCCGTCGGAATGGGGATGGCGATCACCTCGGCATTGGTTTCTAAATGATAATCCTGGATGTAAGGAAAGCCTTGGTCATTCATTCCTGTCGTTACGATGTGTATGGCTTTATCAGGAAGCGGAGTCTCTTCCTTTGCTTCCTGCCGTATATTCCATTCCACCATGAATCGATCAGTGGAAAGTCCTTCATTGAGGGTATCCTTCATATTCCCATAACAATCTTCCATATATGTAGAACATACAGCTTTTAGCTTACCGATATTCAAGTTTGCATTCACACTTTCCAATGGATCATATGTCCATGTGATCAAGTCGTAGCCCTTTTTGAGTGCTTCTTCTTTTTGTGCAAGTTTAAGTAATCTGCCGTAGCCCTTCTTTTGATGGGCCGGATGGATGGCTAACATATGTGAACAAAGATATCCCCTTCCGTCCTTGAATCCCGGGAAACTGTATTGAAACCTGACTAACTGGCCATTGATATAGCAGCCTAATACAAGCCCGCCGTTTTTGACAGCCGTAATCGTCTGATGGATGGGAACGCAATCCATGCCCCATACAAGGGCTTCCAGCCGCTGCACTTCTTGTAAATCCTCTAGTGCGGATAGGGATTTAATGATGAATTCATCAGTCATGTAAGGGGCCCTCCCCTCCATACTTCTCGAAAGTGAGTATGATGGCTTTGGCTAAGATTTCAATTCCAGATAACAAAGCTTCTTTGTTGAATGTCATGTTCGGATGATGGAGCCCTGGTGCCAAATCACAGCCCAATCCAAGCATCGTCGCTTTGAGTTCAGGTCTTTTCAACGTATAAAAATGAAAATCCTCTCCTCCTGTTGTAATGACAGGCGCTACCAAATTTTCTTCCCCAAGTGTATCGGCTATCGCTTCAGACATTATTTCCTGTGCTTGATCGTTCACGGTTGCTGCAGCAACACAGGTTCCCGGTTCGAGTTTCACTTCGACTCCATGGACAATGGCCAAAGATTCTGCAACCTTTTCCACCTTTTTGGTGAGCTCTTTCATCACTGCATTATCCTGTGCCCGTAAATCCAATGAAAAAGTGGCTCTCCCCGGGATGATATTGGAACTTTCGCCGCCAGCAAAAAACTGCGTCATTTTTACGGAATAAGGGATGGACGGATTGAGATGGATTCCATTTAACAAAGTGATGAATGCCGCTCCTATCTCGATGGCATTCTGCCCTTGATGCGGTCTGGCTCCATGCGCATCAGTTCCCGCTATTTCTCCTTTAATGAACTGAGCGGCTCCATGCACAATGGCTGGCGCCGCTTGCCCATCTTTCACTTCCTCAACCGGTCTTAGGTGCACTCCATAAAGGAAATCGACATTATCCAATACTTTTTCTTCAATCATCTTCAAGGCGCCCGTGCCTTTTTCTTCAGCAGGTTGGAAAATGAATTTCAGCTTGCCTCTTGGACGAAAGCCCATTTCCTTCAATACAAGAAATACTCCAAGTGCCAAGGTCATATGACCATCATGTCCACAGGAATGATTGGCTTGAAACGTCCCTTGCACCTCCTGCCAAAGCGCATCGATATCCGATCGTAATCCGACCGTGAAATCCCCATCCCCGATTTCGCCAACCACACCTGTACAGTCCTCGAATGTTTTTACCGTACACTGATTCCCCGTTAAAATATTTGAAATGAAAGCTGTCGTATTCACCTCATTCCAACTCGTTTCTGGATTTGCGTGTAAATGGTCAAAAATACCGAGTATACACGGCCTTAATTTTTCGATAGTTTGTGTGATATCCATTTCTGTCTCCCCCTTATATACCGGTTTAATCGGCATGTTCACAAACTGATGGATGTTTTATCTCAAAAGAAATAATCGTCTTGATTGAACGCATCATATATAGCTTTTCTTTCTTTGAATCCTTGTTCATCCTTAATCGATACACCAGCTACTAAACTATTCAATAATGAGAATAACACTGGTGCCGTATCGATAGTGGAAGTCCTTGGTGTTGAAATGGGCAATAAAATGTCAGTATATTCCGCAATCGGAGCCAGTTCGGAATCCGTAACCCCAATTACAAATGCACCCGCTTTTTTGGCCATTTCCGTTATTTTCACAGTCTCTTTAACATAGCGATGAAATGAAATGGCTACAAAAACGGAATTTTCAGTCATTTTATTCAACAGTAAAAATATATCATCAGTATCAGGCCGATATAAATGAACCTCTTCCCTAACAAGCCTAAGTGTAAAGGTTAACCAATGTGCTGCCGAAAATGATAAACGGTGTCCGGATATCAAAACATTGTCAGCTGCCGCCAATTTATCGACTGTTTTGGCGAAATCTTCATTTGATAAATTTTTCATGGTCTTTTCGATGCTGATGATATCCTGCCCCATCACTTGAGCCATGAAGTTTGGCTGACTCGCGGCTTCAAGTTTTGAAGAATGATATTCATTCAAACTGCTGCTCTCGTATATCAACTGATTTCGAATAAGGTTTTGAAGCTCTGCATATCCGCTTAACCCCAATGAATAGCAAAAGCGGATGATGGTCGTTTCACTCACCCCAATGTCTTTTCCGAGCTTTTGAGCTGAAGTGACTGCAAATGTATGTGAATGCACCAACAAGTATTTTGCTACCTTTTTTTGACCAGTAGATAAACCAGGGAATACTTCTTTAACTTTTTGCTGTAAATCCATAAAACATCCCCTCTGAAGCAAGATATGAATCTAATACTTTTTATATGACAATATGAAGTATTAACTTCATTAATAATAGTGAGTATTTTATCACGGTCCTTTTAATAAAACAATAATATTCTGAATTTTTAATAATAAGATGGTGGCAATGTCCTTCAAGCAAAAAAAAAACAGAGATGGACTCCATGGTTTCAGTTTGGCGAAATAAGATGGGGTTCGGAGTACGAGGATGGTTTTTCAGTCGGCTAAAAGGGAGCGGATTTCTGAAAGAGGGTATGTGTAATGATTTCCACTCCAGGCACTCGGCTTTCCGCGGGCGGTCCGCCCTCGGCGCTCCTTGCGACTGTGGGGTCTCCCTCGACACGCTTTTCCCGCAGGAGTCTCGTACCTTCCGTTCCAATCAACTGTAACTTTTTTTAAAAGAAATATTGTAGGGAAACTGGCTCTTCTCCAATTCGTCTACAGTCTGGGGGTTCCATCAATTTTTCGACAAAAGGAGTTTCGGATTGTCTCGCCCTGAACCAAGATAAAAATAAACTTGATTATCTTTCATGTTTTTTACTGCCTAATCTCGTTGGATTGAAGAAATTTGCGACGCTCCTGCCGAATTTACCGGCTAGCCGAGACCCCACAGACACTTGCTTTGATGCGGCTTGGCAGACAATCGGCGGAAAGGGAGCGGATTTCTGCAATCACCTGAAATTTTCCAATAAAAAAACTGCAGGCAAACTGATTTTTCATCGAGTTTGTCTACAGTCTGAAACCACGAAATGAACTCCGTAATTTTCCTTCATTTATTTTTTATGACGCTTTGCGTAGCCACACCGTTTACATAATTCTTCAACTGCACATCTTCTTGAGAAACCATCATACATATTTTTAGCCCGTTCACCATTTAAAATGTCTTCAAGTGATGTTTCGAATATATTTCCAAGCGGTATTTTCCCTTCACTATCCAAACAACAAGGTACGACTGTACCATCCACCAAGATACCTAACTGATCTCTAAGAGCATAGCAGAAAATATTTTCATCGATAATGTCACGGTCCAATTCCGGCCACTCGAATTTTTCGGCCATGTTTATATAAACCCGGTCCCTTAACTTAATATTATTCTTTTGCTGAAGAGCTTCACTTAAGCGAATGTCCAATGAAAGCTTCTCCTCCAGCATGCTCAGAATATCATCGTTCAGGCCATTACTCGCTTTTAATTCAGCCGTATCCATATTCCATAAACGAATGGCACAAATCACTTCACTTTTTTCATTTGCTTCATTTATGAAATCGGCAATATTACTGACATAAGAGTCAAGACTATTGGTCGTATCGTTTGCCTCAAAGCTATGAAGTGAAATATTCACCTGCCGGAGGGCTTTTTTGGAGAGCAGCTTGTCTTTGACCTTTTGAATCAAAGTACCGTTCGTTGTAATATTAACCTTCAGGTCATTTTCAGCACTGATATCCAGGAATGTACCCAAATTTTTATTTAAAAACGGTTCACCCATCAGATGAAAATAAATATGATCGGTGTGTGGTTTGATTTTCTTGATAACATCCGTAAACCCTTCGGGATCCATGAATTTCAAGGTCCTTTGCAAGCTGGAACTTGGGCAAAAATTACACTTCAAATTACATATATTCGTAATTTCCACATAAACTTTCTTAAACTTTCTCATTTTCTACTACCCCTACAATCAAGCTTATTGTTTCAATCTGATATTAACTATACTGGTTAGCTGTTCATAAATGCAATGAAAACTTCATGGCAGCTGACCGTATTGGAATTAATTTCCTTTAACAACGAATCCGATATCCCCCTTTTCCGGACAACTTTTAAAAGAAATCAGAAAAAAACATCTTCTCGAGGTGAAGATGTTCGGTAAGGTGCCTACCTGGAATTTCGGTTTGTCCTGATCTCACTTTCCTTTTTGCTCCGTGACCTTCAAACTAAGTAATTTTTCATTTTTCAAATCATGTTGTACGGTAACGATGACATTGAACTCCTGACCTTTATCCTCGACCAAAAATCTGAAATCGTCTTCGACAAGATTTTTCGCTACAGTTTTTCTGCCCTTATATTCGTAGTCGGTAATCTCAACTTCAGGATAATCTGCCTGCACTACCGTAATCGCAATCTTTCCGTATTTTTCGTAATCGGGTTTTTGGGCCTGTGCTGAAATGGATCCTGCTTGTATGATTAAAAAAATCCCCATTAGCATCACGATGACTTTTTTCAAAATCTTTTCCTCCTCATACTTTCCGCTTAGTATTATTATGTAAAAATGTTCAGTTGTTATGCAGCTGCTTCGCTTCTTTTACAAGCATGATTCCAACTAATCGATTCCTCTTCCATTCCTCAGGAAACACAGTCAACGGCGGATTGGTTTCATCCACTAAATAACTAAGTTCAATCGTCATTCCCGGGCGGCTGAATTCAGTTATGAACCAATCAGTAAATCCGCTTCCTACCGCTTCTTTCTCCGGAAAGGTCAGTTCATACCCAGTCATTTCGGCAGTCTTTTTGGCAATCCCATAATCTCTCGCCATATTTTTCCGTTTATTTTTGTAATGCCAAAAGATTTCCCTTCCTGAGGTATGATAGGAAATAGCAATAAGGGGATCGATCTCCTTCGTGAAATTCGTAAGCGCTTTTACTTCAGCTGCTTCCAGTGGTTGTCCGCCTTTATAAAATTGATACGTCGGTTTTGTTTCATGACTCATGACTTCTTTCCATCCAGCCGGATATTGCCTATTCAAATCAATGCCTTTAGCGTTGGCTTTCCATCGGGACCAATTCCTGCTATATCGGTTCATTTTCCATACTGCAGCCTTTTCAAGAACATTTAAATTGGATAAATCCCCTTGCTGGATGCTCACGCCATCTGGATTAAGCATCGGGATGAACCAGATGCTCACTTCATCCAATGATTCCGACGGAAATTCTCCAATAGGTTTGCCGGCTCGATAGGCGGCTGCATATTCTTCAAGCATGCGCATTAAAAGTATGGAACTGAGCCATTCCCGTCCATGATGTGACCCCACCAGCAAAATCGATTTTTTTCCTTTTCCTAACCTGATTGCCTTTATATTTTTCCCCTTTTCAGTTTGTCCGATTATTTGAACTTCCAATCCATACTGCTTTTGGATTCCTTGCAAATCCATTTCCAGCTGTTCAGGGGAATACACTTCTGCCGCCAGCGATGGTTCAGGGAAAAAAAGAAGCACCAATATTCCAATTACCATTATTTTTCTCATGTACTCACCTTTTATTTTTATTCAGGTAAAAAGCAACAACCGCGGTCCAAATACATCGCCACTTATTGTAAGGAAATGTTCTGTCAGATCTGAACAAAATACAAATAGCTCCTTATTAAGGGGGAGAAGAACATGAGGATTGCGGATTATGATCAGGCATTGTTTCACACACACCGTTCTGATTGGGACAGCTTGTTAGTATTGATGGTTCGAACGAGAGATCACTTTCTTTCGAAAAAAATAGAACATTTTTTGCACGCTTACAGGTTTGAGCATGATTATCAAATCGTTCAATCCCAGCTGTATGCACTGCTTCGTTATCTGGATCATGCGGCAGAAAAAACAAGTGATTATTTAAGTGAACTTCCAAGCTAAAATCAACTATAGTTTTTGCAAATCGGGAAAATTTATACAAGAGGATTAATTATCGGGGATATAACTTTGGCTGGTGAAACCCTATAAAAACAAGGAAGGGTCAGGTATTGAATACCTGACCCTCATTTCATCATTTTTTCATTGTAGCATATGCAGTTGCATACATTTTAAGCTCTTCGATCATACCTTCAACAAGTACCGCAGACTCTTCAAATAAACCATCATTTTCGTAATCGAAGCAATGCGGATCCAGAACCAATTGTTTTGCGATCACATTTGCATAAAGGCTTCGACCCACTGTCCTCATTGAATTCAAGGCATTGATCCCGCCTTTTCCTCCGCCGGAGACAGCCAATAGAGCGACAGGTTTATGTGTGAATTGTTCACTGCTTAAAAAATCCAAGGCATTTTTCAAGGCTCCGCTCATGGAACCATGATATTCCGGAGTGGTCAGAATTACGCCATCAGCTTCCTCGATGCTTTTCCGGAGACCTTGAATCACTTCCAATTGATATTGCTCACCTTCACCTGAATATAAAGGGATTTCGCTATTGCTTAAATCAATAAGTTCCGCTCCGTATTTCTTGGATATGTAGCGTGAGGCAATCCCCGTACGCCCTTGTTTACGTGGTGAACCATTAATGATTACTAATTTCATGAATTAAACCTCCATTATTCCCGTTGTTTTCCGAGATCAGTCGCCAATACAGTATACCAAAACCGAAACGGAATTTCCTAGAATTTTGATTTTTCATGCAACTAAAAATCACCATAATAAAAAACCGAAAGACCGAGAAGTCTTTCGTTCAGACTGTAGACAAACTCGATGAAAATCGAGTTTGTCTACGTTTTTTTTTGCTTGTACAAATTTTGACGTTGATTGGAACGTAGGGCACTCGCTTTCCGCGGGCGGTCCGCCCTCGGCCCACTTGCGCCTGTGGGGTCTCCCTTGGACTCGCTATTCCCGCAGGAGTCTCGCACACCCGCTCCAATCAACTATGTTTAAAATTTCAGATAGGACTCCTTTTGCCTACAGTCTTTTTTGTTTAAAATAGAACTATTAATACTTGAGGTGATGAGGATGCTTTCGAAACATCATTCTAATCAGCGAGATCAACTTGAAATAATTACTTTAGATCAACTGGTGCCGGCGAATCATTTGGTTCATAAAATGGAGGCTTCCATTGACTTCACTTTTATTTATGACTTGGTGATAGATATGTATTCAGAGGTACGACGCCCAAGTATTGATCCAGGTATTTTAGTTAAACTCTGACGTTCTTCAATATACCTTCAGTATTCGTTCCTTGCGTAAAACGATTGAAGAAGTTGAAACAAATATGGCTTACCGTTGGTTCTTAGGCTATGGGTTTCCATAATAAAGCACCTCATTTCTCAACGTTCGAGAAAAATTATGAACGACGCTTTAAAAAGGGAATTTTAAAAGGGGTCCGGAATTTTAAATTCCGAACCCCTTTTGTCTACAAACTGAAACGAAAGACCGAGAAGTCTTTCGTTTAGCTTTCATACATTTAAACCAATGCTTCAATCTTGCTCATGAAATCTTCCATGACTCCCGATAACTTGGACTCAGCTTCTTGCATTGATTTACCTTGGACACCGAAATAGAATTTAATTTTCGGTTCGGTGCCTGAAGGACGCAGGCAAACCCATGTACCATCCTCAAGGAAATACTTCAGTACATTGGATTTCGGAAGCTCGATCAATTCTTCATCATTTGAAAGTAATGTACGCTTCTTGCTGCTTTGGTAATCTTCTTCAATGACTACCGGAATGCCAGCTATTCGGGAAGGAGGATTTTGACGGAATTGATTCAATATTCCTTGAATCTGTTTTGCTCCCTCAATGCCCTTTAAAGTCAATGAACGCAATCCTTCCAAGTAAAACCCGTACTTTTCAAACACATTCAGCAACCCTTCATATAGTGTCAATCCCTGCTTTTTATAATGGGCACAGACCTCGACAGCAAGCACCGCAGCTTGAATGGCATCCTTATCACGTGCAAAGTCTTTAATCAGATAACCGTAGCTTTCTTCATATCCGAACAAGAAGCTACTTTCCCCGCTTTCATGATACTGATTTATTTTCTCGGCGATGAACTTAAACCCGGTAAGTACATCAACCGTCTTCAAGCCATATGACTCGGAAATCGTCCGCCCGATTTCCGAAGTGACGATGKTTTTTAAAACGACTCCATTTTGGGGAATATTTCCTTTCTCTTTTTTCTGGGACAGTAAATAGTCCAGGAAAAGTGCACCTGTTTGATTTCCAGTCAGGACAACATATTGACCCATCTCGTTTTTAACGGCAATTCCAAGCCGATCGGCATCTGGGTCCGTTGCTATCAATAAGTCCGCCTCGACCTTGTTTCCAAGCTCGATGGCCATTTCAAATGCAGCTGGTTCCTCTGGATTCGGAGACTGAACTGTCGAAAAATCCGGATCCGGCAATTCCTGCTCCTTAACGATATGCAAATTTTGATACCCTAAGCTTTGCAGTGCCCGCCTGACTGATTTATTTGCCGTTCCATGAAGCGGCGTAAAGACGATTGACACATCTATTTCCTCGGCAAGCTGCGGGTTCTCGGGAACCGTCAGCAGCTCACGATTATAGGCAGCGTCCAATTCATCACCAACCATTTCGATGAGGCCCTGCCCTTTAAGGACTTCAGCTTCTTCAACCTGAATTTCAAGCTCACTTTCAATGGCATTCACATAGCTGATCACCTGATCCGCTGCTTCCGGTGGCAATTGTGCCCCATCTGACCCATAAACCTTGTAACCATTATATTCAGGCGGATTGTGGCTCGCCGTGATGACGATTCCAGCAAAAGCATTCAGCTCGCGAACCGCAAATGACAATTCTGGAGTTGGACGCAATTCATCGAATAAATAAGCCTTCACCCCAAATGTAGCCAAGGTCTTAGCTGCTTCGAGTGCAAATTCCGGGGACTTATGTCTCGAATCATAAGCGATCACAGCCCCTCTTCCTTTTGCTTCATCCCCAAACGAAGAGATATATTGAGCCAACCCAACCGTTGCCTTCCTTACAGTATAAAGATTCATCCGGTTCGTTCCCGCTCCGATTTCCCCACGCATTCCGCCTGTTCCAAACTCTAAATTTTTATAAAAGGCATCTTCGAGTTGTGCTTCATCCCGCTGCATTTCCTCAAGGAGGACACGTAATTCCCCATTTAAATTCTGGTACCCTGCCCAAGTAGTGTATAAAGATTTCCAATCCATCTCCAACATCTCCTCCCAAACGCCTTATTTGTAATTATTATGTATCTGCCTTACATATACAAAATTATCATATTTATTCCAATAAATGAAGTAAAGGCTCGTAATGAAAAGAACCTAATCCAGTGTTCTTCACATCACGAGCTGTTTTCTTCCTATTTTCCGCCATCTTTGTAATGAAGATGGTAAATATCATGGCGGCGATCTTTCAATTGCTTAACAGTACCGGACTGACGCTCCCGCCTTAAGATCTCCAAATCGACATCGCCAATCAGGACCATCTCAAGGTTCGGGCTGGTTTCCCCGACTATGCCGTCACGTGCAAATTCGAAATCCGAAGGAGAGAAGATTCCCGATTGGGCATATTGGATATCCATATTTTCCGTTTGCGGGAGATTTCCGACCGTTCCGGAAATGACGGTATAAATTTGGTTTTCCACGGCACGGGCCTGGGCACAATAACGGACTCGCAGGTAGCCTTGCCTGTCTTCTGTACAAAATGGGGTGAATATGATTTTGGCTCCCATGTCGGTCGCAATCCGGGCGAGTTCCGGGAACTCAATATCATAACAAATTTGTATGGCGATTTTTCCACAATCCGTATCAAAGACACGAACGCGGTCACCTGCGTTAATACCCCACCATTTTCTTTCATTCGGTGTAATATGAATTTTATATTGCTTCTCAATCGTCCCATCGCGACGGAATAAATAAGCGATATTATAGATATTATCATCATCTTCTTTAACGAAATGGGAACCGCCGATGATATTGACGTTATACCTTACAGCTAAAGTGGTAAACAATTCAATGTACTGCTCCGTGAAATCCGACAGTTTCCTGACAGCCAAGCTTGGTGATCTTTCATTCAAGAAAGACATCAGCTGGGTTGTGAACAATTCCGGGAACACGGCGAAATCCGCATTGGCATCCGAAGCAACGTCGGTGAAATACTCGACTTGGTTAGCGAAGTCATCGAATGAATCGATTTTACGCAGCATGTATTGTACGACGCAAATCCGTACCGGTTCCGATGTTTTATAATAACGTTTTGTTTTCGGCTGATAATCAACGTTATTCCACTCCATGAGCGTAGCATACTTATTGGATTGCAAATCGTCCGGCAAATAATTCGGATTGATCCTCATAAGCGTAAACCCATTTAAAAGCTGGAACGAAAGAACCGGATCATATATTTTGTGCAATTGAACTTCCTTCACATACTCCCTTGGTAACAGTTCCTCCGCATGTTTATGGTAATTGGGGATTCTGCCCCCGATAATGATGCTTTTTAAATTCAATTGGGCAACAAGTTCTTTCCGTGAATCATATAGTCTTTGACCAATTTTCATCCTGCGGAACTCAGGATGGACCATGACCTCGATTCCATATAAATTATAACCGTCCGGATTATGATTCGTGATGTACCCATTATCGGTTACATCATCCCATGTATGGCGGTCATCATATTCGTCAAAATTAATAATGAGGCTGGAACATGAGCCAATTACTTTTCCATCATATTCAGCCACAAACTGCCCTTCTGGAAAAATTGCCAGATGGCTCTCAAGCTGATCTCGCTTCCAGGGAACCATTCCCGGAAAGCAACTCGACTGCAAAGCAATTATTTCATCTATGTCTCCTAGCCTCATATTACGTATTTCCATTATTTTTTCATATTTATGCAGGTCCAAATTAGGCATTTTCCTCAGACTCCTTTAATCTCTTCCATAAGAATTATACCCCTTATTCAAAAATTAAAACAACTGAACCTACCCATTGATTTCAAATATAAACATTCTGAATGTCCATTAAAAGAATATATATTTTACAGACGCGGTCCTTACATACTATACTTTTCATGAGAGTAAAAAGAGATGGGGAAGAGGAACCATGAACAATACAAAACGCAATGTGGAAAACTTATTATTTGCGGCCTGGGCTGCTTCCATCATTGCGATGTTTGGAAGCTTATATTTTTCTGAAATAAAGCAATACGAACCTTGTGCGCTCTGTTGGTATCAGCGGATCATCATGTATCCTTTTACGATCATATTAGGAATTGCAATCATTCGAAAAGAGTATTGGATCAGCTTTTATACCATGATATTATCCGCTATCGGTGCATTCATTTCCACGTACCATTACTTGATACAAAAGGTTCCATTCTTTTCTGACCACACCCTTGCATGCGGAAGGGTTCCATGTACAGGACAATATATAAACGTATTTGGTTTCATCACCATCCCGTTCCTAGCCTTGACTGCATTCATCATTATTTTCATATGCAGTTACATCATATGGACAAGATCCAAGGAGGTTGCAGCTTAATGAAAAAAATGGCTATATTTTTAGTGATAATCGTCGCACTATTTGTCCTACTGGGCGTTTTTACAAACTTGAAAAAAGAAGAAAAATCAAAAGGGAATCCATACGGGAAGGATAAGCTTAAACCCGCTACTGTCGATCAGCTGGATGACCCCAATTATCAAAACCTGATCCTGCCGGAAGAATTGGAGCAGGACCTCCAGGATAATGAAGATGCGACCGTTTATTTCTATAGTCCTGAGTGCCCGCATTGTCAAAAAACCACCCCAATCGTGGCTCCTTTGGCAGAAAAGTTAGGGATCGATCTAGTACAATTCAATCTTTTGGAGTTTGAACAAGGATGGAGCGATTATGGCATCAAAAGTACACCGACAATCGTTCACTATAAAAATGGTAAAGAACAAGAACGGATCGTTGGCTATAATGATGAGAAAACGTTCGAGAAATGGTTCAAGGACCACGATATTAATTAAGGATCGAAAAAATGAGCCGGCCCTAACGGAAATGCTTCTCCCGTTATAGCCGGCTCATTTTTTTTACCTTATACTAAATATTGATTCGCCACCTGGATGTCCATCATCTGCATATCATTATTCGCTTCATGGTTTATACTTGAAAAATGGTCATAATAAAAGGGGAAGAATATTCCGCATTCATTCAATAGAGTGATGTTATGTTGGAACATTTCTTCAGATTTAGGTTCCATCACCCTCTTTTGTTTGTCTAATATCGACATAAGGACTTGAAGACATGTCATTACTTGAAATGCGTCTCTTAATGTTGCAAAGTAAGTAACAGAACTTCGATTGGGCTCTAAAACGCCAATCTCACGAAAATGAAGGATTTCACTTTCCGTAAAGTATTTTGGAAATACAGATTCGTAGAAACGAGACACGAGACTCGCTATTTCTTGCTCTTGTTCTTCCGTTGAAGAAAAGACCGTCTTCACTAAAAAAACCACCTTTTTTCAGATCCGTTAGACCTATCTATTATATGTATATTCTAGGACAAGGGATTTCTTTCCCCATAGAATAACATAAAAATTGTAAAAAATATGTGGTAATTTCCACCACTGAAAATCTTAGCAATAGGTCCAAGGTTACTTTTTTATACCTTATCCATAATTATTATAGATTTTTTTCATTCAAGCACAACCAAACGAGTCGAAAGTAGGAGTTAAATTGGAAAATTTCAAAATAACTAACCAACATTTAATAATTGATGTTCTCCAAAGTTGGAATGGATTAACATTGGAAAAGCTTTTCAGGGAGCGTTGGAAGGCCCCGAAAAAATTAGTGCATGAATGGAGGATGAGTAAAGAAGTGACAATGAACGGGAATTACGTCACCTGGTCAACTATCCTTAATGAAGGAGATACGATCAGCATCCCCTTATTGGATCACGCTGAAAATGAAACAGTTCAAGCTGCAGACTTAGGAATTACCATCTTATATGAAGATGATGTGCTGTTGATAGCCAATAAGCCGGCTGGAATGGAAACCCACCCTTCTCAACCGTGTGATGCACACTCCCTCCTCAATGGAGTCGCGCACCATCTTCAAAAAACCAGCCAGACCTGTATGATCAAGCATATTCATAGGCTTGATAAAGATACCACCGGTGCCGTCCTTTTTGCCAAAAACCGCCTCATTGGGTCCATGCTGGATAGAATGTTGGAAGAAAGGGAAATCAAGCGGACTTACCTAGCTTTAGTCGAAGGAAACATTAAAAAGGATGAAGGCGAAATCAAAGAAAAAATTGGACGTGACCGCCACCATGCCACTAGACGAAGGGTTTCCCCTACTGGCCAGACGGCAGTCACCCATTATCGGGTGCTCAACCGTGATTCCAAGAAAAACTTGACCCTTGTCAGCTGCACCCTGGAAAGCGGCCGAACCCACCAGATCAGGGTGCATTTCAGTCATTTGAACCATCCTTTGGCCGGAGATACATTGTATGGCGGAAAAAAGACATTTCCACGTCAAGCCCTGCATGCAAGGAAAATCGAATTCATCAATCCCATTTCAGAAGAAAAAATGATCGTTGAAGCTCCTTTCCTTGATAGACCTGAAATATTCGATCTCAACATTTAAACAAAAGGAGTACAACAAAGTTGATTGGAGCGTAAGGTACGAGACTCCTGCGGGAATACATGTCCAGGGGAGACCCCGCAGGCGCAAAGCGCCGAGAAGGCTTCCCGGACCGCCCGCGGAAAGCGAGTGCCTGGAGTGGAAATCAACATTTCAATTCTATAAACACTCAAAAATACTGTAGGAAAAATCAATTATTATCGAGTTTGCAGACAAATGGGACTCTTTCTAAAAGGTAAAACAAAGTTGATTGGAGCGTAAGGTACGAGACTCCTGCGGGAAAACGTGTCCAGGGGAGACCCCACAGGCGCAAAGCGCCGAGGAGGCTTCCCGGACCGCCCGCGGAAAGCGAGTGCCTGGAGAGGTAATCAACATTTCAATTCTATAAACACTCAAAAATACTGTAGGAAAAATCAATTATTATCGAGTTTGCAGACAAATGGGGCTCTTTCTAAAAGGTAAAACAAAGTTGATTGGAGCGTAAGGTACGAGACTCCTGCGGGAAAACGTGTCCAGGGGAGACCCCACAGGCGCAAGGCGCCGAGGAGGCTTCCCGGACCGCCCGCGGAAAGCGAGTGCCTGGAGTGGAAATCAACACTTTTTTTGCAAACTCAATTAATTTCGAATTTGAAAGTCTGAAACACCGTTCCATTTCAGACATTGTTATTCCTTCATTAATATTAATCCGAAATTGTCGCCTTTCGGATTTTCTGCATGTTGGTCAGATTTTTCTCCTCTACGGACTGATTATACGAAAGTCAAGACAGTTCATTTTGGCATAAAAAAATAGCTGGCCACTTGGGCCAGCTTTATTTTTGTATTTATGAAGCTTTTCTCATGCCTTTTAAGATAAGGCTTAAGATGAAGACAAATACGATTGCACCAATCAATGCTGGAATTATAGCGAAATCTGCTACTGAAGGTCCCCAGTTCCCAAGAATTAATGAACCTAACCATGCACCAACAAAACCAGCGATAATGTTACCGATAATTCCAAATGGTACGTCACGTCCAACAATCATACCTGCTAACCAACCAATGATACCTCCGATAATTAATGACCATAAAAATCCCATAATATATTTCCTCCTTCAAATTAGTTATTTTTTCATTTTCTGCAGCAGACTCCAAGAAATTAAATCACTTCCATATTGTCATGCTTTTTTTCAGTACTTTTAACCTTTACATTCAAATGGTATGATGCCGATTCGCACAATATCTAATGAATGTGAATGTTTTAGTTATTGGGTAGAGTTAGCTAGCTATAGCCCTTGAGTAACTGATTGGACAATCCTCTTGTTAGTGAATTTTTTCTTTTTGTTTGCTGCTGTACTCATTATTTTCCCCGTTTAATTAATCTAAAACCTAATTTTTTTTAAAAATATTTGGCAACAAAAACAGGATTATCAGACATGTTAAACGGGTATACCATAGGCTTAACTTTGTCACATAGTTAGTATAAGCAGCAATCGTCTTGATTATGTTCATAAAGGAAAATCGAGTAGAGGGAAAATAAATGTATTATTTTCGCCCCTCTCACAACACCGTACGTACGGTTCGCGTATACGGCGTTTCAATTTATATTACAGTGTGTACTTTTAGATAATGCTCTAAAGCAGAGGGGACTCCCCTCTGCTTTAGT
>NZ_JBFTMS010000062.1:0-17868 GCF_056397085.1 Peribacillus sp. 05N428
GCACATGGGGATCGATGCTTATGTAATCGGTGAAACTGTAACAGCAAATTTAGAAAAAGATGATTTGTTGATCATCGGTTCAGGTTCAGGTGAAACGAAAACCTTGGTTTCAATCGCTGAAAAAGCAAAAAGTTTAGGTGGGACGGTCGCAGCTGTAACGATTTCCCCTGACTCCACGATTGGAAAATTAGCTGATATTATCATTAAATTGCCTGGATCACCGAAAGATCAATCTGAAAGTGAATATAAGACCATACAACCAATGGGGTCACTTTTTGAGCAAACGATGTTATTATTTTATGATGCATTGATCTTGCGTTTTATGGAAAAAAAAGGCTTAGACTCTACTAAAATGTACGGCAAACATGCCAATCTCGAATAGAGTACACTTTAAAAAATATGGAAACATCGTAAAGACCGCATTTATTTCTTTTATGAATTGCGGTCTTTACTGCATATTACAAATAACACAGTCCATACAGGAAAGAAAAAATAGCCTCTGATTCAGTCCCTTCTATGGCCGGATCAGAGATCATTATTGGGTGGGGCACAGCCAAGAATTTAGCCATCACTCACAGTATGAGCCCTATTTGGGTTATCACCAATATTTCACTGGTAGGCCCCATGTCTATATAAGTTTTTTTATGGGAAAATAAAATCCTATTGGCGATGAAAAACGCTTCATAAGTGTAGTAAACAAAACTCTTCGTTTTATAAAACAAAGGAATGAGGTTGAATAAATGGTTCAATTCGGCGTAATCGGTACTAATTGGATTACAGAAAGATTACTTGAAGCAGCAAATGATGTAGAAGATTTTAAACTAACTGCTGTTTATTCTCGCACGATTAGTAGAGCAGAAGAATTTGCAAGTAAATATGGAGTAACAAAAATATTTACAAACCTAAAAGAAATGGCAGTTAGTCAAGAAATTGACGCGGTGTACATTGGCTACTCCCAATTCATATCACGCAGAACAAGCTATTTTATTTTTGCAAAATGGCAAACATGTGTTATGTGAAAAGCCACTGGCTGTTAATGCAACCGAAGTAGCGAGGATGATTCAAGCCGCAAAAGATCATAACGCCCTATTAATGGAAGCAATGAAATCAACCTTACTTCCAAACTTCAAGGTCATTCAAGATAATTTACATAAAATTGGTCCTATCCGTAGATACTTTGCAAGCTATTGTCAGTATTCATCTCGTTATGATAAATACAAAGAAGGAATTGTCCTTAATGCCTTCAATCCAGAGTTTGCGAACGGTTCATTAATGGACCTTGGTGTCTATTGTTTGTATCCACTTATTACATTATTTGGTGAACCAAAAGAAGTGAAGGCAACTGGCATTATGCTTGATTCGGGTGTGGATGGTGAAGGTAGCGTCATCTTAAAATATGATGATAAAGATGCGATTGTGATGTATTCCAAAATAACGAACTCTTATTTACCAAGCGAAATTCAAGGCGAAAAAGGAAGTATCATGATTGATAAGATTCATACGGCTGAAAAAGTAGAAATTCACTACACTGACGGCACGGTTGAACAATTAACAGTCGACCAATCTCATCCAGCTATGTATTACGAAGTGAAAGAATTTATTGAATTAATCAACCGAGGAAAAACAGAGTCTGATACTAACTCATATAAAAATTCATACACCACGATACAAGTGTTGGATAAAGTGAGAGATGAAATAGGTCTTGTATATCAAAGTGATCATAAGTGAAAAAACACAAAAACCCCTACAGCGACTTGTATTATTCTCTTGAGAAATTACGAATCTGGCCTGTTTGTCGAAGAATAAAAGAAATCGTTTTAGAACTTACCTAAACTATTTTGCATCCATTCTTTTTTATAAGAGCATTATAGCATTTTCTACCCGGCTAACAAATTTTAAAGGACTTTTGCTTATTATGCAAAGGTTCAATGCTCATTTTTTAAGATGTGTTTCTTCTTATTAATTTGTGATTTAGTTTAAGTATTCCTTAATAGGAGTAGCGACAATGACACTACCCCTATTAGGATCCTACCAACAACCGCACTTTTCTGACCCCACCCTACCCTACAGAGTAAAAAGGGTTGTAAATGTAAAAAAAATCCATGCTATGACCCTTTTTTACAAGTACCTCGGTCGTACCCCTAGTTTAGTAAAATAAGATAAATTTTCGTTTAGGTACGCTTTTAAATCGCTGAATGGGCTATCAGCAACAACTACTTCTACACAGTTTTCCTCAGCAGCAACCAGCAATGATGTTGCAGCGCCCATAGAAAAACCAAATAAGCCAATTCGAGATTCTGGTTTGTTCTGTTTCACCCAATCAATTGCTCCCTGCATATCAAACTTTTCATAAAGACCAAGAGTACACATTTTTCCTTCTGATTCGCCCCATGCTCTAAAATCAAACATCAGCACATTGTAGCCATCAGATACAAGTGTTTTTACTAATTTTAAAGCTTCTGCTCGAGGCTCTTCTCTGTTAGCTAAATATCCATGGCCAAAAATCAAAGTCATTTTTTCATTTTTTTCAGCAGGAATGTACCATCCTTTTAAAGTAATATCATTTCCACGACTTTTAAAACTAATATTTTCATAATTTAAACCATAATTTTTAGGATTATCAATGACGGGTCTATCCGGAGGATGTATCAACTTCCAGCCAACAAAAATCGATACTAACATTACTAAAATAAAAATAAACGCTATCACACTAATAAAATACAACATTGTTAAAATCTCCTATCAAATTTTTATAAAAATAGATCATTACAAAAGGTAAACCAACCACTTTCTCAAAAGTAACTTTCAGAAAAAGGGGTGTCTACATTCTAGGGGCTATATTTTATAGCCCCTTTTGCTTTTCTAGGGCCATAAAAGATGACACTACCCTACGTTTGTCTAATCTTGTATGATAAAGACGATTATTCAATATTCATATTCGAATTAAAATAGATCATTACAGATCTGAGCTGCTATAAGATTTAAATAAAAACGATATGAAATATTCATTTCACTAGAATTTTTTTTAATAATATCCTTTACATCCTTGCTGAAGGTTAAATATAGTAGTTCTTCCCCTTCAATACAATATGATTTAACTGTTAATTCTTTATTTAAAATATAGTGAGCAAACAGACTATTTATAGAAATAGCATTTTCATCGGAATATGTAGAAATTTTACTTTTAATCGTTTTATCAATCTTAATCTGAATGTAATCTTTTTCTGTGTTAAATTCTTTATCATCGTTTAGGTCATTTTTTGTTAAAAAATAATTGTAGTTTGTATAAAAGTAATCACAAATCAAATAACCAAAGAACACCCTTTTTGATAGGCCATGCCTATTTATTTGATTGATTTTATCACCAACCGATTCATTGATTGTTATGGTGGTTGCATAATTTAACTGAATTGACACTTTTAATTGTTCAATTTCATCTAAAGTATAAGAACGATTTAAGATATCCGTTAAGGCAATCGAAGTAATATTTCTTTTGCTAGTACCTATCTTTTTCGCTGATATTTCTATAAGATGATTAATTTCTTTATTCGTGAGGATATTAAATTTCAAAACATGCCCCCCATTTAAATTAACTATGTTATTTAGTTGGAACTTTTGCTATAATTATGATTAAATAAAATGGTATTAGATTTATTTATATGTAAAAGATAACATATTACTGTTTTGAATTTCAAACACAATGAAAAAATCCCTGATTCACAACTTGTTAAAAATTGTCACGAAGTTCTAAAATTTCTGCATAATTCTCCATAAAATTACTACTGTTCACTTGATTTTAATAGATTACTAAACCTATAATAGAAATATCAAATATGAACGGAAATAAAAAAGACTTTCAGCGCGTTTAGAATGTGCGACCAACACATCTAAACCGTTTACCCTAACACGACTAGGGAAACACTTGCCAAAAGCCTTTTAAATACTTTATTAATGTGTATCTTAATTTATCACATATCTTTATATTGATATGTCCCTATTTTAAATCATATTAAAAGTATTTTCAAGTCTTATACTTATTTTTTTAGGCACTGTTTCCTTGTTATTTTAAAAGGGAATAGTGTCTTTTTCCTTTCCGAAAAGGAGAAAAATAAAATGATGCTAACTGCGTACAATTTGGATGTACAAAGATACATTCAAGGTATAAGGCCTAATACTGAACAAAAGTATATGATACTTAATTCAATCGAGCAATCAGTAATTAAATCTGGCAAGAGTTTTAATAAACTATTCCCGAACAAACAATACTTAGTTTTGGAGAAAATTACATATCTATTGAGTGGCTGCGGTATTTGGAAAATTGGTGCCGATAAACTTGCTGAAGATATTGGTGTATCAATAACAACTGTTTATAACGCCGTAAAAGCAATAAAGAAAACTGGAAAAATTATTGTTGGTCGTTTAGCCGATCATAACGCTGGTAAGTACATATTTGTTTTAAAATCTCATCCCAATTTTAAAGAAATCTTGAATAAAGTCTTTTTCATTGATGAGTTGCCAGAAGAAAAGCTTAATGAAGATATAAAAGAAGATAATAATGCTTCTGAAGAACTTACTGTAGGTCATTTTGTAGGTCTTGAAGACGAACAATCCATTGGGAGAGTAAGTACAGAGGAAGAAAAACCGAGTTCTAACAATAATAACTTCCTTAGTTCTAAACAAGAAAAAAATAGTATTAAGGATTCCATAGAAAATGAATTATTAAACGCAGCTAAAGAACAAAAAGAGGACCAACATATATCACTATATTATACTAATGAATTCCAATTTGAATTATATCAAACAATTAAAAACCATACATATCATGAAAAACTAAAAGAACATGCTTCTGTACTTGGATTACGTATTGGAAGTAACGCAGATAAAAAATCTATAATCCTAGCAATTCAAGCAATATGGAAGATTGAAAAACATTTACGCAAGGGAGGAATAATTAAAAGATCTATTCCTGCGATGTTTTCCGATCTTTACTCTGACTTACTAAAATATCCACGTACACATAACAAAGCAAAATCAAAAGAAGCACCATCTTCCAGTTTTCCTTTTGTTAATTGGTTGGATATAGATTTAAGCAAATTATCTATAGAACAGCCAATTCAAGAATCAGTCTCAGCAATTATTGCTCCTGATTATGTATCATCATCTGAAGAATTGGATGCATTGGGTATATATTAACTATACCCTTTATTATCCATAGAAGCCGTTATTGCGCTGTGATAAAAAGTGGTTAATATTTAATCCCTATCTTTGATTAAAATCACTTAAAACCTAAATTTAACCTGTTAACTTAACTACATTAAAGCGTGAAAGAACCTTTCCTTAAGGAGACCGCAGGGTTAACCCTGCCATTTAGTCTTTAAGGTCAGCATTCACTTATCTTTGGATTCATTTTAATTGGTTAGAAATTTTAAGGGAGAATTACAATGACAAAGTAAAAATGACCCCTGAAAGCAACTGGAATATAGACTTAAATAGGGGGATGATCGATTGTTCAAATGGGTGAAAGAAAAAATTAGGGTTTTATATTTTTTATTTTTTGTTTTATTTTATTCGTTATATGCAATTTTCTTAAAATCAGATGAATGGTATTCATTTAAACCTTTAGTGATAGCGTTAGCGTTTACTGTGATTTTAATCATACTGTTATTTCATTTTTTGAGTAATGAGAAAGTTCACTCGTTATTATTGGACATTTTCTTTCAATTTAGTTGGTTAAACCCGATTTTTAATTGGACTATAAGTCATTTAATAATGGTGACGATCTTTAGTTTATATTCCCTTTCTCAAGCAGGCACATCATCATTATTTTTAATTGCTACTGTTTTGGTCCTAATCATTGTTCATATCATGATTAAATATTTACAAGATAAACAGGTAACTGCGAATAATCCATATGTTGTTTTATGGCTTGGGTTAATCAGTACATTCATTGGTTTTACTTTGTCGGGATATACACAGGAGGCATTTAAAGAAAAGGATGATAAGGAGAATTTAATTTCTACAATAGATTTAGCTTTAGCTCAGGAAGAAAATTTAGATGACGAGATCGACTCCAAATTGGAGGAGATTATAAAAAAGGTTCAAGAAAAAGATGAAATATTCCTAGAAGATATAAAAATTTCAAGATATAAAAATACTGCCCTTGAACAAATTATAAATAACGGAGCCTTTTATAATAGATTATCAACAGATGCGAGGAGTCTAATTAATTTTGACTCAACTGAAAGGCTTTTAAACCAAGAATTTTATCAAATTGAACTTGAAAAGGAATTTGAAAAGGTTAAAAATAAGCCAAGTAGCAAAGAGTTTCATGAGTTTGTGGAAGGTTATAGTATGTCTCTTAATTTTGCGAAGTTAGAAATTTTTACCATAACGACCCTTTTGGAATTAGAAAAAAAATCTTTATCTGGATCTTTAACTCAAAGTGAATACCAAAACGCTTATAATGAGAAGTTTGATGAATATGAAGATTATGTGGAAAATTTATCTAATATGAAGTATAAAGATTATTTGGAAACTGTAACTAAAGCAGAACATGGGGGGTACTTTATTTCCAATCCTGTTTTTCAAACTTCTGGTAGTAGACGCGTACCAACCCTTCAGGAAAGGTTTTTGGGTTTCGATACCTATTTGAAGTTCAAATTTCATATGAATGAGGTCCCTAATTAAGGAGAGAAACCCTGCCCAGCTGCAGTCAATGGTAAATGTCTGACTGACCGTAAAAAGGAATTTAAGGAATGCAAAGTCTCACCAAACAGGACCATCTTGGCACTTCAAACAAATTGCTCAATATACATAATGTTTTTGTATCCTTTATATATATTAAATAAATACACCCTTTATATATATTTTATATATAAAGGGTGTATTTATTATTTGAACTAGTTATTAAGGGTGTCTTTCTTGTGAATTACATATCTTTGGATTCGGTTTGCTTGTTAAAATGCAAGGGAGAATTACTATGACAAAGGTTCGTGTTTATTGTGAACGTTGGTATGTCATTTTTCTGAACATAAAAAACGCCCTTCCAGATTGGCGGGCGCGATATTCATTCTTCTTTTTCTATTTCGTCTATCCATTCGATAGTCTTATCCTGATATCTAAGACTACCTAAATCAAAAAAGTCTTTAACAGCTTGTTTTTCCCATTTGGTAACGACATCCGGATTCTGTGAGCTATCCAAGACTCCTTCAACCAAGGTAAAAAAACCATCTTGTATCCGGCTTAAATGCCAAATGTGATGATAATTTTTTCCGTATCCCTCTTTATCTAACTCCTTCGTGCAGTCAAAACACCATACTTGAAGTCCTCTTATTACATGCTGCCTCAAAAAATCATCACTATCTACCATGATATTGCCTTTCCAATCATGCAATTCATTATCGCAATGGACACAAACTGGTGAAGATGCCTTATGCATTTGTATATCCTCCTAATCTCCTAAAACTTTATTGATCCATAACCTTCATAGTATAGTATAGTATGGAATAAGTAAAATTTACCAGGAGGTATTTCATGATTTCAAGGAGATTATTGAGTGAAATTCTAACAACTTTTCTTGAACCGAAAACTCACGCGAAAATTACAGATTATGCAATAAAACACAGTTTGGAAAATATCGCTATAGGCAACAGCAAACAAGAACGGATTAATAATCTTACTCTTTACTTCTCTAAAAAGACGGATGATCCTAAAGCCGTTGACACAGCATTCGAATTAATAAAGGAACTAATAGACAAAGAGGTTAGTTTCCTTCATGAAAGACAGCTATATGACGAATACGACGATAAAAGTTTTGAAGATACATATCCGTTGATCTCTAGACTCCTGCAACAGGATGGTTTGTCGATTATAGATGATGAACTAAAATATCATGTACCTAAAATCGTTAATATACCTTCATCCCAAGAAGAAATTTTTGTGTTGCTCGATAAATACAAATTTTCAACTCCTTCAGGACATCTACGACAAGCGATGGATGGCCATGCAAATGGAAAATGGGCATCAGCTAATGGCCAACTGCGGACATATGTAGAAGGTTTGTTTGATGAAATGGCAGAACAAATCTACGGTGAAGCCAAGGTAAAAGGTATGAGCAGCCATGAAAGAAAAATAGAGTTGTCTAAAACCACTCCACCAATTTTTGATGTTTCTTTAAATGAATGGGATACTGCCAAGGGTAAAGGCTTTATTAATGGTTTCTGGAAAAGATTATGCCCAGAAGGTCCCCACCCTGGTCTATCAGATCTTGAAGATGCAACATTTAGGTTACACTTAGTCTTGCTTGTAACAGCTAATATACTAAAACGTTTTGATGGGTATATGAAAAACAAGACATCTTAAATATATTAAATAAATACACCATTTATATATTATTTATATATAAATGGTGTATTTTTAATTTTGTTTTAATTTAAGTGTTTAATCTTTGTGAAAAAAATTTATTATTTATATAATAATTATATAATATATGTATAAAATTAAATGATGACTGGATGCTATTTCGAATATGAATTTTTAAGTAATAAATTATATATAAAATTTATATAAATATTATATATAATTGGTTGATTAATTTAATTACTTAGGATATAATATAATTAAGGATAAAGAAAAGGGAGCTGTTGCAAATGACTAAATTAATTTTGGCTAACGATATCGGAAATGATAAGATGAAAATTCTTGAACCTGGTATGAAAGAAGTTATTAAAATTCCTAGTGCTTATAAAAAAATCACAAGAAAACCACAAGTACATGAAAATGATATTAAAAAGAATGTAATTAATTTACTGGATCAACTGCTCGTACATATTACAAGTAAATCAATTCGTCGTGAAGGACTATACCTGATTGGTGAAAGAGCTATTCAAACTACAGAAGGAGTATCCAATATGGATATTTCAGTTCATGAAAAGCATAGTAATGATTTGCCGTTAATTAATACTTTAGGATACGCAGCTGCAAGGGCCGTTCAAAAGGAATATGAAAAGTCTGGTACATTGCCAAAAACTTTATCTGTAGAAGTCTTAATGAGTAGTGCAATACCAGCTAGTCAGCATAACGTTAATACAGCCAAGCAATTAGAAAATAGATTTATGGATGCTGAACATGTTGTTATCGTGTATGTTGGCCAGGAAAGCGTTACAGTGGAATTAAACTTCAAACAAGTGAAAGTAACTAAAGAAGGGATTCCGGCTCTATATGCTATTTTTGAAGGCTCAGAAGACATGTTTGAAGAGTTCTTAAAAGAATATAATTTGAAGTCAATTGATGGCTCATTTTTCACTGATGCTAAACTAATGCATGTTGATATTGGAAGTGGAACAACAGAATATATTTATTCAGTGGGTGTAAATCCTAAGCCGGACCAATGCACAGGTGAAAGAAGAGGAGTAGGTCATGCGGTTGAAGAAGCTATAAATCTAATGAAGGATGAAAGGAAAGGTCTTCATATTAATCGTCAGCAATTTGCTAAATACATTGAAAGACCAGACGAGTATCCTAAGGATCATAAACTTGCTGTTGAGTGTCTAAAAGAATCTCGTATCAACCAAGTTGATTTTATTTTAGATGATGTAGAAAACAAGTACACAACTACTTTATCAAGTGAGCCTGAATATATAGTTTGTTATGGTGGTGGATCTATAGAATTCAAACCTGATATGTATAAGTTCTTGAAAGAATTTGCTGATACAGTAGATGCAAAAGTACTATGGATTCCAGAAAAATATGCTGTAAATATGAATGTTAGAGGACTAGATATTTTAAATAAAAATATGTTCTTTGAAGAAGAATACGTAGAAGTAGAAGAAATGGTTTTAGTAAATGACTAAGGAAAAGAAAGCAAGAACGCAATATAATTGGAAGTTCAAAGAGAACGAATCCAAGGAATTTTATGATTGGTTTAATAAACAAGATAATATATCTAGTTCTTTGAGAAGTATTTTGTATCATATAATTGATGTATATGGCAGCAACGACTTCCTGGACCCGGCAGTTCAAAAGCAAGTATTTAAAGATACTTTTATATTAGATTCATTAAAGAATAAAGACGTACTAAGTGTAAATCATGAAGAGGTCGGAAATTTACCATATATAAAAGATAAGCCTAATGAGAAAATGCCGGAAAATATAGTAAACAGCCAGGAAAATGAAACTGTAGGTAGTAATAAGGAATCAAAAGAAGATGTTCAAGTGAAAACAAAATCACATCAAAAAGAAAAATCTAGTGTTTTTAATAAAGTTAATAAAGACCTATTTTAAACTAAAAAGGAGGATAACTAATTAACTTAGTTATCCTTTTTTTAATTCAAATTTATGCAAATATTGCTCTGAACGGACCTCAGCTATAAAAGAATTACTTAAGGGGAGTTCATTTAATTGTTTATGAATATAGGGAGGTAGAAAGACCATAATTCTTTCTTTTTCTTCACTTTCAATTACGATATTTTTAGGAAGAGAATTAAATGGTAATTTACCTAAGTCTGTATCAGTCAAGATATCAAAAAGTAACATACCAGCATTTAACTGATAGTCCTGACATAGTTCAGTTATTTTACCTTTTAGATCCTTGTTTAGATAAAGACCTATTTGGGATGGTTTTTTAAATTCTTTAAACTGTTCATTCACTTTTTTTTTTCTCAAAAATGAGACTTTATCGAAGTAAAAGGCCAGAAGAAGACCAATAAATTCATTGTCATGATATTCAACATTTTTTATTGTTTGAACTTTACTTTTTATTTCAGTGATACGATCATAATAATCAATCAAAATGTGCAGCGTATAATTGCTTTTTTTTAAATCAAAAGTATTTAAAGAAATGTAATCTGCTATTACTTCTGGTGTAGCTTTATCAGGATATTTAATAAATAATTCATAAAAAGCATAATTAATAATCTTGGCTTTACTTGTTTTTAGGTTGTCTGAAAATTTTTCAAGGTTTCTTTTCACTCTTATAGTGGCTTTATAAGAAATTATGCGAGTCGATGAACTCATATTCCTCCTCCAATTTTTCCTTATTTATATTTATGTTTGTATTGTATACTAATAATATACATCATGATTAATTTAAAATAAAGTTATGGAGGGATTTTTATATCTAGATCAGTTGGAAAAGACGTTGAACATGCTGTTAATTCTGTAGTTGAAGCAATGGTTAAGAAGTTGTTTGAAGTCCATGATAGGCTAAAACAGAAGGAATCTGAATTTAGTCAAATACATGACTCCATAGTAAATGAAATGGAAAAAAACATTCTAAAACAATATGAAAATCAACGATTTTCTATTGAAGGAGAAACAGGTGTTTTTGATATTAAAGGCTTGCAAAATGAAAAAGTTGTTTTTATGAACGATGAAAAGTCTGTACATGTTCCTTTGGACAAATTGGATTCAATTGTTAAACCAATTGACCAAGATAAATTAATATCTGAAGATCTTAATGTAAGTGGAGAAATTGATAATAATCGTAAAGAAAATGTAAATAAATATATAGAAGAATTTAAAGGGAAGTCTAATGATGAAATCAATGAAAAGATTCAAGATTTTGGAGAAGAGTGTAGCCAGTTTCATCAAAGTATCTCATACTCAGATGACCCAAAAATGAGAGCTAAAGAGTATAAAGAACATGACAATATGTTAGATGAATTAGAGGACATGAAAGAAGCACAAAAAATATTAGGGAATTCTAGAAATATAGATTTAAAAAATGATATTGAATTGGATAAACCAGATTCTCTTGTTACGTCAGAAGAAGGAAATGATAAAGCGAAACGTATCTGGAATATAGATGGTGAAGGTATTGGCCAGGAATTGAAAATTGAAGCAAAAAAAGAAAATGAAATTAATGATAATGAGAAACGTGTTTGGGATATAAATGGAGAGGGAATTGGTGAAAAAGTAAAAATTGAAACAGCTGCAGGAGATCTTTCACAAAAAGGAAATGAATTTAATAAAGCGAACGAAATAAACAATGAAGCAAGTAAAAAGTTAGAAAAAAATATAGATAGTTCGATTCCAGATTTAAAATCACCATTTTTATTACCATCCCAAATTAGAGGGCAAATGGAAGTTCTAAATCATCTTAAAAGTTTAAGTGATAAAGAAATACTAAATAACTTTAAGATCGCACAAAAAGAAGCTAGAAGTTTAGATAAACCAGTTGCTGAAGTTTATAAAGAAAACTTACAACAAAAAGTTAATGAAAGAATCCAGTTTTCAAAAGAAAAAATTTTAAATACGGCCATAAATACTTTTGAGAAAAATCAAGAATCCCGAAGAGATTTAAGGGAAATAGAAAAAGAAATCAATAAAAATATGGGAATTTTATACCAAGCAAAATTAGAACAAAAAATATCTCCACAAGAGTACAATCAATTTAAAGAAAATCTAGATCAACAGAAAAGTAAAATTGATGAAAAACTATCTAAATTAGATACTATTGATCATAAAATTAATGAACAGTTGAAAGTTGATTTGAAACAACAATTTCCTGAAATGAAAACAGATAAGTTAACACTAAATGAATCTATTGGAGTTGCACAAGCAGCTTACGCAATGACCAATGAAAATACTATTGAAAATTTAAAGAATTTTTCTTTAGCTAATGAATTAAATGGAGTAATTAACTCAATTGAAAAAACAACAAAAGAAGTTGAAATTGAGATTGAAGAAACAATTGAATTATCATTTTCTAGATAAAAAAGAAGCTCACTCTTTAGGGTGAGCTTCTTTCTTTTTCTGTTTTTTTATTTTCAACTGGTTCATGATGTAGGGTTTATTTTTCTTTAGTATATCTGAAAGAACGTCTAATAAAACTTCAGACTCTTCAGGCTCTAAATGACCAGAAAAACTTTCTCCCAAATGTTCCTCAATATACTTTTCAAATAAAGCACCTTTTTGTACTAAACGATGTGTACGTTCTCTTCTAAGTGGATTATTTTTTCTGAAATCAATTTGAGTATTTTTTCTCAATTGAACAGCTTTTACATGATCCTCGATAACTTGGGATTTCTTTTTTTGTTTTTCAATACTATCCACTAACTTTTGATACTCTGTAAATTTATCATTAGCCATAAATTTACCTCACATTTATGATGATTGGGAAACTAAATTTTCTTCTTTAGTGTCATCAGTTTTAGGGTTATTATCTAGGGTTTTTATTAATGTTTCTACATCACTTTTTAATGAGTCAATGATTAATCTTGCTGTTTCACTGTCTTCAATTCCCCATTCTTCTCTAAAAATCTTTCCTAACTCTTCATCACGTTTTTTTTCTTGTTCTTTTAATTGTTGTTCTAATTTTTTCATTTGATCTTGAAGGTCTTTAATTCGATCTGCAGGGTTTTTACGTGCCATAATAAACCTCCTAAATTGGATAATTTTCTCCAGTATACCATTGAAATCCACGTTTGGAAAGTGATATAATATCAATGTGATTAAAAACATTGCGCAATTATACATAGCTGTCGCTATGTGATTCCGAAGAACGAAAATTTCATTTTCATTCTTGATTTTACTAATCAAAGCTTCGCTCTGATTAGTAAAAGTTGTTTTACCCGCAGGGGCTATATAAATAAAAAGGGAGGTGTAAGGATAATGACAGCATCTAGTCTACATTTTAGTGTCAACATCATTTCAAGAAAGCAAGGAAGATCTACAGTAGCTTGTGCAGCATATAGAAGTGATGAAAAATTGTATGATGACCGAAATCAAAGGACTTTTGTATTTAAAAAACATGAACAAAAACCTGAATCATTTATCCTTTCACCTTCTCATGCGCCAGAATGGGTAAACGATAGAGAAAAACTTTGGAATGAAGTTGAAAAAACAGAGAAACGTTGGACTTCCCAACTATCAAGAGAAGTATTAATAGCCATTCCTAACGATCTAAATAATGAACAACAAAGAGAACTAGTTGAATCATATGTAAATTCACAGTTTGTTGAAAAAGGAATGGTTGCTGATGTAAATATTCACCGAGATAAAGACCACAATCCCCATGCTCATATCATGTTAACAATGCGTCCGTTTAATGAAGATGGTACTTGGGGTGAGAAGCGTCCTTTCACTGGTGAGTTAGACGAAAAAGGTAAAAAGATTTACATGAACAATCCATGGGATCATAAAGAAAACGTGCAGATCTGGAGAGATAGTTATCAAGATTTAGTAAATAAAACTTATGAAAAATTAAAAATGGAAAGACGGTTTGATTTACGTTCATATGAACGACAAGGGAAAGATGTTTTGGGAACAGTTCATTTAGGCCATAATGCAGCTGCTCTTGAAACAAAAGCAAAAGAAGAAGCAATGAAAAATGGTGTTGAATATAAACCTGTTACAAGAGAAGGAAAACTAAATCACGATATTAAAAATGCCAATCGTGAATTAGAGTTTTATCAAAAAGAACTAACGAAATCTAATTCAACATTAATCCAGTTAGAACAAAAGAAAAAAGAGATGGAAATGGATATCCGTAGATCCCTAGAGAAAAGTGGTTTATGGAAAGATATTAGTCCGTTAGAAAAAACATCAATCATGTTTGTTCGTAATCGCATGAAGGAAGAAGTTACATTATCAGTGGCATTGAAATGCCAAAGCCAATTTAAAAATTGGGAAAGTTCATTAAGCAATAAAGCGAAAGAGTTAAAAGAAGAAATGGCTGCTATAAAACAATCTAAAGTCGTGTATCAGGATTACGTATCAGCACCAAACAATACGATAGCTAAAGATAGGTCTAGAATCCAATTGGAACGATTAGGATTTACAGCTGAAAACTATAAAGAGGAATCTAATAATAGGGCTGTTAAACTTAAACAAAATGTTAATAGTTTTAATGCAGAAAAAGAAAAATTTGTTGAGAACAAAGACAAAGTTAATAATACGGTCAAGGTACTTGAAGGTATAACTATTAGTCAGGCTAAAATTCTATATAACGGTAATGAAGAATTAAATAAATTACCTGTTAGCGAAGTTGATAAATTAGTTCAAGAATATAGGCATACCGGTAAAGTGATTCCTTTAGAGCAGGCGCGTGATTATCTCGATAAAATTGATAATCCTAAACCTCTAAAAGAAATGAGCTTGTTGGATCAATATGACAAGTTTAAGAAAGATAATCAATTTGTTGTGAACTGGAAACGGAGTTTAGACAAAAAAGAAATTGAAGTAGAAAAAATTCGAGTATCTGATCCTGTTAAGTATGAAAAGGAAAAAGAAGATATTTCTCAACAACGTCTTGCTTTAGCAGATAGATTGAAACATGTTAAAACGTCGTTAAATATTTTGGATAAATCAATGATTTCCAAAGTGAAAGAGCAGTATCCAAACGAGGTTAGACTACAAGGGATTGATGGAAAAACAGCAGCCAAAATTTTGAAAGCAAACGAACAAGAAAAACGAATTGTCCCTATTGATGAATACATGAAGTACATGGATAAGGATAAGAAAATAAACCCACAAATACGAGAAGGAAATTCTAGTTCAAGTGGTACTAACAACAAAGATAATCCTATTAGTAAGGATATGAATGAAACTTACGATAAAAACCGAAATCAGGCTGACTTGATGAGAAACGTTGCAAACAGCATTCAAAATATTATGGATGATTCTGATAAGGGTAGAAAGACAAACATTGAACGTGCTTTAGATGAAAATAAAACTAAGAGAAGGAACAATGGCATGAGTAGATAAGGAGGAGATGTATTGAAGCAGGGACTAGATAAAGGAACCTTATTCATGGCTATATTAATATCATTTGTAGCTGTAATATTGGCTGATATGTTTCTTTTAAGTTTTGTAGTTCACTTTCCTACAAATAAAGATTTTAATGAAGTTACACAAGCTTTAAAAGAGCCTTTTGAATTGTATGCTATCTCAAAAAACACTGAATTATTTTTACCGTTACAATTAATATCAATAGCAGCAGTGATTTTCCTTTCTTTTAAATTATATAAATTAATTTTAGGTGAAGGGAAATATAAGGATGCCTCTAATTATGGTTCAGAAGGAACAGCACGTTTTGCTAAGCCAGTAGAAGTTTTTAATGATAAAGATTTTGTTAAAAAAACATTTAATAAATCCCCTCTGAAAAATTTGGAAAATCCAGAGGGTTTAATTTTTGGATTGTTGGATGATAAGCCTGTTATTCTACCTGGAAATACTGAAATTCCAAATAGGAATATCGCTATTGTAGGTTCACCTGGTTCTGGTAAAACCCAATCCTATCTTTTAACTAATTTACTTGCTGAACGGAATCGTTCAATGGTTATCACAGATCCTAAGGGAGAAATTTATGAAGCAAGTGCAAAATTTAAAAAAGAGCAACATGGATATGAAATAAGATTAGTTAACTTTAAAGAAATGTTGATATCGGACCGATACAATCCTATTGACTATATTACAAAGGAAGTAGAAGCAGAAGAAGTTGCGAATACAATCGTTTTAAATTCGATGAATGGACAAAAACCTGATTTTTGGACCAAAGCAGAAATCGCACTTTTAAAAACATTACTGCTTTATGTAAAGTATGAATGTCCGACTGAAGCAAATCTTGCAAATGTTAAGCGAATACTTACAACACATGGATCTACACCAGAAAAAATGGATACGTTCTTTAAGAGACTAGAACCAGATCATCCAGCATTTTCAGCGTATCAAATTGTTGCTATGGCTAATGATAAAGTTCGTGATAGTATATTTGTTTCCTTAGCCATTACTTTATCTAAATTTGATGCAAGTGATGTTAGAAAATTCACAGAAACAAGTGATTTTCAGTTAGATGATATTGGAAAGAGAAAAATGATTGTTTATGTAATTTTGCCTGTTGCTGATAGTACGTGGGAGCCTTTAATTGCTAACTTTTTCACTCAAATGTTCCAGCGTTTATATGATGTAGCAGATAGAAACTTTAATAAATTGCCTGTGCCAGTAAACTTATTTTTAGATGAATTTCCAAACCTAGGAACAATACCTGGATATGAAGAAAGGTTAGCAACTTGTCGTAGTTATGGAATATCTTGTAGTACTATCATCCAATCAATTGGACAGTTAATTGATAAATACAATAAAGAAAAAGCTGAAGCTATTATAGGTAACTGCAGTCTAAGGTATCTGCTAGGTGTGAGTGATAAGTTAACAGCTGAATATTTTTCGGATTTAATTGGTAAAACAACTATTGGTAAACACTCCAAATCGGTATCTAAAAATGACAAAGGTGGTTCTGATTCTAAATCAGATTCGTACAGTGGGCGAAATTTAGTTATGGCTGATGAATTAACAAGGACACCTAGGGATGAGGCTATATTGTTAGTTTCAGGGGGCCATTCAATTAAGTTGAAAAAAGCTTTTCAGTTTAAATTCTTTAAAGACATTTTAAATGATAAAAATAAATCTAGTCGTTTTGATTATTTGGAATTAGCAGCCGCAGATGCGTCACAAGATACAGTGCCAGAAAATGTTGAGCAAGATAACATAAAAGAGGAATTAGTTTTAGAAGGAAGAACTAAAGAGAAATTTACTTTAGAAGATTTTGTTGAAGAAGAAGAATTTATAGAAAAAACAGATTTTAATAATAAAAATAAATTTATAGATAAAGAAAAGGATGGAAACGTAAAAGAAGCAATTTTAGCCAATATGTTTTCTGCTAATCAAATGCTTGCTAATTATGAAGATAAGAACAGTGTTCTAGAGGAAGAAGAAAAGAGTCTTGATTTAGAACCTGAACTAGAAGATGACCTGAACTTGGACCTTCCATTAGAACCTGAACTAGAAGATGACCTGAACTTGGACCTTCCATTAGAACCTGAACTAGAAGATGACCTGAACTTGGACCTTCCATTAGAACCTGAACTAGAA
>NZ_JBFTMS010000063.1:0-17200 GCF_056397085.1 Peribacillus sp. 05N428
GCCAAGCTTCCCAAGGCAGAACGCAAGGATCACAAGGTCAATACGGAACCGAGTTYGCAAGCCAAAATAATGCACAACAAGTAAGAAAACAAAACGCACAATCTACTCAAGGTGGCCAAGCTTCCCAAGGCAGAACGCAAGGATCACAAGGTCAATACGGAACTGAGTTCGCAAGCCAAAATAATGCACAACAAGTAAGAAAACAAAACCAACAAGCCCAGTCTCGTAAAAAAAATAAATGAAGCACACGTTTGCAAGATCAACAATTCTGAAGCTTTATGTCGCAAAATATTTTCTATGAATTGATTCATTTGTTAAAAATAACAGTAAAAACATCTTGGTATATTACAGAGAGCGAGTTAAAACTCGCTCTTTTAGTGCGCCCAGCATGGATGTAATCTATAGGGTGAGAGTCCCGAGCCATGAAGGCAGTAGTAGGGGTCCTGCCGCATGCCCATCAAGCTAAGGCTGTTTAAAGTAGGAGTAGTTGTTTAACTTTACGCTAACCACATTGTAATTAAGGCTGTATGTGGCCTTTCCTCTAAAAATTAGGCATATCAATGAAGCATCCAGAATAGGACGTTTTTTTACATGTTATGCAGATTTTCTTGAGCTCCTGCTTCGTTCGTAAATGATACCGAGAATATCGAACACTGTTTTCTTCTCGTATCAGTGAGATTTTCGCCAGTTCTTTTCTAGAAGTGTATACAACCGAAGCAAAAGATTGATGAACTTGAAACGGAATGATAGTAAATGTTAGAAGTATAATTTGATGACGAACGGCCATAATAAGGGTGAAGTTTTTTTTTCCCCAAAAAAAAGCTAAGAAAAAAAGCCCCTTCATATGATTGGGGCTTTTCTTCTTAGCTTTTTAAAAGATGGCGCTACGTTTTTTTCAAGGGAGTGCTGCAACGTCTGGTGGTTGTCATTGATTTGGAGCGCTAGAGGGTCTGTAAGGCGTTTTAGAAAAAATTGGATTAATAAAACTTGGATCTTATACTGGCTTCTGCATGGCTTATAGAGGAACGCAGCAGCCTTAAGGCTGCCATTTTTTGCTTAAGCAAAAGAATTGTGCACAATGAAAAAGAGTAGTAGGAATGACTACTCATAATGAACGACTTTTACTTATTTTTCTGTATAGGGCTATAACTGCTTTGTTTGCGGTTTCACAGTCTTCAGTACGTATCATAGGGATTTTATATTCTGATTCCATTTCGGTCATTAGCTCACTCAGTAGACAGCTTCTCATAGGCTCTTTTACTAAATTCATGATTTCCTGATATTCTTGATTGATTTCTGCTAATGCTTTCATTTTATTTTCTCCTCCGATTTTCCTCTTTTTACAAATCTGAAAGTTTCACTAACACAATCTGGTAATACGAATCCATCGGTTTAATTTCCGCATATAACCAGACTCGTAAATATGTACAATCTCATAATTCTCTCCTTTGTAAGTTACCTTGTCGCATATGTTGAACATTTAGGATACCCCTTTTATTTAAAAAAAATAAATGTTTTTAGTACGTTGTTGGTTTATTCTTCCATAATGCCAATGTATCGCAACGTGACGGAGGGGTGCGAATGATTCAGAATCCCTTGCAGCATCGCGATATCCTTGGTCTCCTTATAAAACCAGTAGCCAAACGTTTTTCTTAAAGTATGTGTAGACTTAAAATAAAGAGTGATCGTTTATAAAAAAGATCGATCCTTTAAAACAAAGGTTGAGCATTTGTAAAAAAGATTGATAAAAATCCTGTATTCTTTACTGAATATGGGATTTTTATTTGCTCTTCTTTAACTATAGGGGAGGATAGTTGAAGAGCGAAGAGAAGATTTTATTTTGGTAACAAATATTATCCAAAATGTATAGTAGTTAATAATAGGAAAAGGAGGTTTTGTTGTGAATCGTGCAAAAATCATTCAATGTGAAGAACTCCTTCGTTCAGCAATGCTATCCAGTAATGTAGAGCTGTTAGATGAATTAATTGCTGATGATCTTAGCTTCGTCAATCATTTTGGGCAAATATTAACGAAAGAAGCCGATATTGAAGCCCACCGCACAGGATAATTTACAATTATTGGTATCGAAGTTTTAGAGCAACGAGTTAAACTCTTGGATATGTTAGCAATAATTATTACGCGAGTCGCTCTAAATGGCACTGTCGGAAGTGGAGAACCAATTGATGGTGAGTTTTGTTACACTCGTATTTGGCAATACCATGACGGGAAAATGAAAATTGTCTCAGGACATTGTAGTTCTGCTACGTGATACTTGTAAGAATTAACACAAGTTTTTTTAGTCATTAAAGACTGTTGTAACGGTCTTTTTCTTATTAAGCTACCGTGGAAGAACGATACATACTTCCATTCTCTGTGGTGTAGTGCTTGCAATACATATTGATCAAGTCCTTGTTCTGCACCTTGTACTAATAGACGATTACGACCACCACTACGATTTGATATATGTCTTCACCTCACTCATGTGTTAATAATCCCTTTTATGTAAGAAATGGATACACTGTAAATTTTGGTAGAATATTAAAGAGAAAACCATTCATAATAAGGTTGTTAAGAGAAACAGAGTGAACAAGTTAACCACTTAGTTGACTCTTTCTTTTCACCTCTTTGTAAGTTTAATTTGCTGTTTGCCATGTGTTTATGAATTAAATAAGGGTTATGTGCTGTATTACGAAATTAAATTCTCTTTTTTAATGACTGTGGAATAAGGTTGAGAAAAGGGAAAAATACTACTATTGATAAAAGTTACTCTTATCGAGGGAACGAAAAGAAGCTGTCATTAAAGTGAATATGGATGAATTTTTAAAAAGCGAGGTATATATATGAATGAAAATGATTTCGGAACTATATTAGGTACAACACCAAGGGCCAGGCGTAAGGTAGTATATGATAGTTTAGATCAATATTTTTTGAATCCCATTATACATAGAGAAATTCATGGTGATAAAATATATGTACCATTGAATCTAACTAGAATTTGGAACAAAATAGACTGAAAATTAAAAGCATCTAATGACGGAATTTTAATAAGTCATACTGGTAGTTGGTTTTTGTTGTCTCATCCCTAAACTTTTAAGAAAACCTTTTGGATATTTGATCCACCAATTGAGCATGGTTCAAGTGATCAACTATATCAGTAAAATATAAAATTTGAAATTTAACGATGTACCAACGGTAATAGAGGCATTTAATACCAATGAAGAAATCAGATTTATAAAAGAGTAAAAGCTCACCTTGAGTAAGCTTTCAGCTTGTAGGGTACCGCCGTCAAAACGCGGATGAAGTATGCTAATACAAATTTTTCTTCCTCCTTTTAAGACATGTCACCTGTGTGTTTCGTGAAAAACTGAGCCCATCAAAAGGAGAAGGCCAGGGTTCAAAGAGGATCGAAATCTCGAGGAATCGGGGGAATATGGAAGAACGTGATGTTGAATGATGGGGATACTTTTCCATGAAAAAAAGCGGATGCTTTCGGGTTACCTGCTTTCCGCTATCCCAGGGGAAATATAGTCCAGTTTTATGATCCGGATAATCTAAAATCATGCTTTAATTTGTTTTTTGGAAACCTGTTAGTGAAACAGGAGGTGAACAAATGAATCAAGTTTTAACTGTTTTAGCTATGTTTAGCTTTTTAATTATTGGACCAGCGTCTCAAGTGAACGCTTTAACCTTCGATGATCTGCCAGTAACACAGTCATCAAAGCAATGGTCTGTTGAAGTAGGGGATGCTGAAGGTAGTCAGGAATCCGTTAAACCAAAAAAGGGAGTATATGATACTTATAGCTTCAAGGTAAAAAACATCGGTAAAGATATTAGTGAAGCAAATATTCAAGCATTTGGAAATGATCTGAATTCTAAAACCAAATTTGGACTTTTTGATATTCTTACGGATGCTAAAGTAAATCAAAGGGGACAAGAATTTACTTTCGCTAATTTTCCTTTATCAGTAACTGCAACTGAGTTAGAAATTGTTATTAATTGGAAAGAAAACAGCAACGATAGAGAATTTAAAGAAACATTTGTATTTACTCAAAAAAGATCTATCCATGCCTTCGAAACCTTCGAGAACCTTCAGAACAGAGCATTCCAGGTAAAATAAACACGCATTTGAAACAGTTGATTTGCATAAATTAATAGTGGTTATTCCCGATCACAATCACAAAGGAATAAATTCATATCGTCTATCTGTGTCGAAGGAGCCTCCCCCCTTGTTAAAGGGGGCTTTTTTAATTTAATTTAATTTAATTTGCCCAAATAGGAAAAATGCCTATTCCCAAGACAATGGTGGAACATAGTATAAATTTAAATCATCGCAAAAAAAGATAAAAATTATTAAAGGGAGCTGTTTTTTGAGGAGTATGGAAATATGCGCTTCTTGCGAAAGGTAATTTTGGAAAGCTCAACTTTCAATGTTACCAAACGATTTACTTCATCTTAACCAGAAATACTGTCCCAGATGTTTTCCTAATGTATTAGCAAAACATACCGGCCTTTATTTAAAATATTAAGAGTGAAAAATTTACCTGAGAGAGAGTGAGATGTATGGAAATAGAAGAACAAATACAATACCCTGAATATTTGTTGGAATGGTGTAATAACATTTATTTTCACTGGGAAAGTATGAAACCGAGGTTTTCAAAACTCTTTGATTTAAAAAGCTTAGAGGAATGGGAAGAGTCATGCCGCGAATTAAAAGAAAAATTACAGACAGATTTAAAAGTGGACTTCGATGACTATGAGACAGCTAAAAACCTTTATGAACAGTGGGAACTGCTATACAGAGAATCACAGGGCTATCAAGAAGAAGTTGAATCTGATGTGAGAAAGATAGCTGGGTTGCCCTCTGATTCTGATAGGGGAATAGTAATGGCAAACGATACAGTTGGAGAACTTGTTAAAGAATGGGCTGAACTCATCCAAATGGCTATTAATTTGGAAATGCCGATACAAGAAATCAGAAAATTTGTATCAGACTATAAACGGTAGTTAAAGTTGATAAAAATAAGAAACACAATTAGGTTACCTATATGGTAGCCTTTTATTTTTGATAAAGGCTATTTATTAGAGAAAATCCTATTTGCAAAGGGTTGGGTATCTAAAAGGTACCCATTTTAAAAAGGAGAAAATTCTCTTCGTCTCGAATTTTCAAAAGATAGGAGGCAAGAAGAGAATGGCTAACCCCACCGACTAATTGGGCTTATGTGTCTCAAAATCTACAGAGAATGACCTCGAAAATAATGATTGAATCGATGTATTTATTAGATGAATTAGCTAGGAACATGAAGTGTAGTTGAAAGCTTCGATTGAAGAATGTATTCAGTTTGTACATGAGAGATGGATGGAGGAAAGAAGAGACAAACCGAGAACTTTTGATAATTAGCATTGAATGATTATGTTAACTAAATGTGAATAAGATACACAATAATTTAGCAGAGTGTGAGTACGACGCGGAAAAATACACCTGTCCTTGTTATAAGAAGGTAACATAATGACTATGTAGCGAAGACCCCCCATAAAGTAAAATTCTAATCAAAATAAGCATAGGAAACAGCCTTACATATTATTAATATTGTTCCGTTTTATGTACAAAAAAATAACAAGTAACAAAATCCCTTCTGGTGTTCGGTTAGGATTAGAGTCATCTGCCGTATGAAAAAATTTTTTTCTTGGTAAAAGACCGATTACTGTATAAAAACAAATAATAATCACACATTCGAAAAGGCAACAATGAATATTTCAACCAAAAACAATTTGCTGATTTTTTATCAGAAAATGGACTGAATTATGATAAACGTAAATTGAATGTTTACTACAGCCGAGGAAAGATGCCGAAAGCTGATGTTGAACTTGCAGGAACACCTTATTGGAGTAGATCTACGGTAGAAGATTTTTGTGAACAGGAGAAAAAACGTTTGAAAATGGATTAAGTTAATTTCGAGTGTGGCCAGTCGGGATTAAAAAGCAGGTAAAGGAGGATGGGGAATGGAGGTAAGTTGTTCATTACTTTGCGAAGTTAAACGAGAAGATATTTGTAATCCAGCAGCATCATCTGAGCCACGATTTATTCGCAGTCCAGTAGAAAGACGTTCTAAGTGAGTTTGTTGATTAAGAGAAACACTTTTGTGTTGCCTTAGTGCTCCTGCAATAGGGTCAGAAAATTGGTGTCCTCGATACGAACAAATGATTAAATAGCTTATCTGTCCATCTAAAATCTTTAGCCATATCAGCAAAAGCCAAAATCATTCCAGCATATAAAAAGTATCTGAATATGAACTCCTCATTAATAGGACCGATGGTTACCAACCCAATCATTAAACCAATGTCCGTAATTTCTTGTAAAGTGGTTACTTGATTTCTTCCAGTTCCTACTGGTTCAAATCTTAACCAATAAGGAAAGAAGCGATATATATTTACCAAAAAAGTAACTATATTGGCTACTAGAATAGGAATATACATACAGCTTGATGGATTTCCTTCTTATCTAGGAGAAACCAAGAAGCAAAGCTTTTCCTTAATGATGGTATTACTATTTTAAATGAACAATAAATAATGAAAGGTGTAATAAATACATCTAATGCAGCATCACTCGTTACACCCAAAAGAAATAGTTTATCTATATTACAAATAAAAAAGAAAATAATACAAATAGACCGAAAAAAATAAACCATTCTTAAAATAGTCATACTTGTCCCTCCTTGAATCCAATATATTGGGTTAGAGTTGGCTTTATGTTTATCAGAATATCTCATTCCTGAAGGGTTTTATTGTTTTTCCATATAAATTTGAAACCAAAAATAGGGTAACTTAATAAAGGATAAGTTTATCAATGGCTTAAAACAACCTATAGGAAACTAAAAAAACGGGAGGGATACCAATGTATGATGTTATAGTAGAAAATGTAATTAAAGCATTCTTAATTTTTGGTTTTGTGACATTCTTTATACTGCTAGGAATAACCAATCCTTCGTCAGAGTAAAAACGTTGCTTAAATGCAGCGTTTTTTTATTTTCTGCTTTAAGGGGTACCATCACATGCCCATCAAGTTAAGATAAATTTGTATCCCCAAAACGAAAAAATTCTTCTTTTCTATTAATTTTAGAGAAAAAATAGCATTTTTTTCGTTTTGGGATGTTTTTATTTTTTAGCTTGATGGCGATGTGATGCTACCCCATAAAGGTCTGATAATATGTTTGATGCTGTGTATTATTCCAGAATGAAAGTTAGTGAAATTAAGCAGCAGGGAGTCTAAAATTCAGCACCTTAACGGCAATTAAAAAGGTTGGGCGCCTTTTAGGTACCCAACCTCTTTTTTGTCCCATAATGACCGTTATAGTCCGAGCACGTAACGATTTTACCTTGTACTATCATGAATAGCTGATTACTTATTTATAATCTTTCGACCATAAATAAACAGTTCACACCCATTATAAAACACTCCTCCGGAAAAGTTTGGTAGTACATACACAAAGTATACTTTCTACAACGGTGAAAAATGAATGAGCTAAAAGCTATGGACTGGTTACCATAGCTTTTTGAGCGATCTTATTGCATTGGAGGATTATGCGGAAACTGGGACATGTACCCTGTAAACTGCTGTGCGGCCTGTTGAAGTTTTTGTGGTTGTTCCGCTTCAAGCGAGTACCATCCCTTTTGAAACATCAGATTATACAGTTCACGCTGCATATTCTTCGTTTCGTCAAAAATCGCGTGAATGTCCTGATATAGCGAAGCGTGGCTTGCCTCATTCATTGCCGTAGAATAGGATGCCGTCATGTACTTTTCATACGAAAGCATATCGTTTAGGAAGTCACGCTCATTCATCTCAGGTGTTTTTGGTACAGGTGTTTCTGGATTTTGAATCTTGTTTTGATTGTTATTCATTTCATGTGTCCCCCTTATTGATTCATCTGGCTGCCATTTTGCTCCAAATGCTGCAAAATGCGCTGATAATGTCTTTCGTGCATCATGCATGCCTTTTCAAGGGCCGCTACGATCTGTTGATCTTGGCACTGGCCTGCTGCAAAATGTGCCTTTTTGAATCCTAAAAGGTTCCACGAAAGCATGTCCGTTAAGTAATAAAAATCTTTCCCTGTGATCACCTGTGGCGGCTCTTGAAAGACCGGCTGCTGATTTTGAGATTGATTCGGTTGTTGCTGTTGCATGAACAGTTCCTCCTTATTCCTTGATTTACCACTTTAGATTTACCACTTTATGAAAAATTATACCTACATTTGGTAATTTTTCAGATGGTAATATTCAAAATAAAAAGGAGGTCAGTCTTTAACGGTCACCAATCTTTGGAAGATTCAAATTTTATGAATCGCCAAGTGAATTACTAAAGAAAAATAAAAAATAGAAGAAAGAAGAATAAAAGATAATCCTTTTGAAGACGTGAATAACGTAAAGTTCACGGAGAGTGAAATCACTATCTTGACCGTTGAAGAACTGAAATTATTGTTGGACGCACCCCATCGCCATCAAGCTAAGGTGAATTTGTATCCCCATAACCAAAAAAACGCTATTCTTTTTGTAGAAATATACAGGAAAGATGGCGTTGTCTATGAGTTTTTCTATTTCCGACGAAATGAATCTCTTTTCTCAGGAACTTCAAAACTACTTATCTTCAACTTCTCTTCAAGAATTAGCTAAAGAAGTTGGTTTTGTTCAACGTACAAGTAAATATCAAGCGCAAGAATTAATTGCTTTATGTGTATGGCTTAGTCAACAGGTCGCGAGTATACAACTATGTAGCCGTCTCGAAGCATCTATAGGTGTCCTCATGAGCGCCAAGGGGTTTTGATTTGGTTAATTCCCTCTAAGAGTTATGTAAACTAACTTTGTATAGGGTATGCACATCAAGCCAGCTTCTAATTTAAAGTGAAAGAGCGCTGGTACTTTTCAAATGACGACTAATAGGTTGGAAAGTTAAATATTCAGTAATAGATTAGTTTTAAATTATGGGGAAATGGTCGAAGTTTAGCATAAAGAAGACGGAATATATAGTGAAAAAAAGGCCTTTGAGAAGATGGATTTACGTTAGACCAATGGAACAATTCATTGTTTGAGATGTTCAGCAGTTAACATTGGTACTATTTTATATATGGTTATTTTTAGAAAAATGATCGATCCATTTTTATTCTAATAAAATAAGCTGTGAAAAATTCACAGCCCTCATTGTATTTAAGTTGGTCGCTTCACTACTTCAAAATTATCGACAAGCAACAGCCAATTTTGCGGAAATGCTATACCAAGCTTCCAATAGCTCATACCCCTAAGCCTTAATTCTTTCATTAGATTAAATTTCGCTTGAATTGAGCGTGCATCCTCAAACCAAACTTCATGTCTTTTTCCGTCCTGATCAACATAATTAAAATACGGTGCCTGAGCTTGATAATCATATTGGATTGGGACATTATGCTGTGCGGCAAGTTGAATAGCCTGCTGGGGACTAACGACTTTTGCAGTCGTACCCTGAACAAACGGCAATGTCCAATCATAGCCGTATAAATTTTGTCCCATTACTATTTTAGAAGATGGCATCTCCGTGATAGCATATTCCAATACCTCTCTTACAGGCCCAATTGGAGACACTGCCATAGGAGGGCCTCCACTATAACCCCATTCATACGTCATAATTACGACAAAATCAACGATTTCTCCGTGGGCTTTATAATCGTGAGCTTCATACCATCGGCCCTTTTGTTCGGCGCTTGTTTTTGGAGCAAGAGCTGTTGAAATAAGCCAGCCTTCCCTTTTAAACCGATCGCGTGTTTTACGTAAAAATCGGTTGTAAGCTTCCCGGTCTTCAGGACGTAAGTATTCAAAGTCAAAGTGAATATCCCGGAACCCATATTTCTTTGCAGCATCTACGATGTTATTGATAAAACGGTCTTGAACTGCTATATCATTCAATAGGATTCTACCCAGTTCATCACTGAATCCGTCGGCTTCCTGATTTGTAATCACCATCATCAGTACATTATTATTGGCTCTGGCAATAGCCGGGAAATTATTTAGAAGTGGCTCTTTAAGGGTACCGTCACGCAGTGCCTGAAAGCTAAAGGGCGCTAAATAGGTTAAATACGGAGCAGCTTTCCTGGCACTGCTTTCTAACTCTGGAGAAACAGACGTACCCCTTGGTTCCACATAGGCGTTAAATTCAGCCCTAACCTTTGGACGTGGCGGGATATAAAGACGAAACCCAATCTGAAGAGGCTGATTAACACTAATACGGTTAACAGCAGCCAACTCTTGAACGGATATATTAAATTTCTTGGAGATCGACCATAAGCTGTCACCCGGCTGAACCCAGTAAAAGCTTCCTATTATAGGAATGACTATCGTTTGACCTGGAACGAGGTTATTTGGATTCGGAATTTCGTTTGTTTCGATAAGAGCATTTACGGTAGTCCCATATGTTTGTGCAATGACAGTTAATGTTTGGTTTCGTTGGACTACATGGATTTGCATTTTCTTCCCTCCCTGAGAAATGAACGTTACAGACATCATATGACAAACCATAAAAAATAATTCTAGACACCGTTTGAGGTTTCGTAACAACGTTATTATGTAGTGGATTTTTCGCTTCTAAGGTGGAGTTTTCATGATTTTAAGTGAAGTATATTCGGTTTCGTTGAAAAACAGCTCTTATTATTGTTCAATTTCAGAAATGTTTGTTCGGTTTTTCAAGGGTGGGTTTTAGATGGTAATTTTAACAATGGAAGGGATAAAGTAAGGGTGGAATTAATTAAAATAGAAAAATGCCTCCCCAAAGGAGGAAAATAGCATCTTCGAAATACTTTAGTTTAATAAGCTCGATTAGACATTAAGTATGTTTTCCGATCATTAAATAAGCAAATAAAGCCCTTATGCATATAAGGTTTACAAAAATAATCATTCGTCTATCTAATGGAGCTGCCTTGTATGAAGGGGGTGTTTCTTTATATTTCGGGTTAAAGATGGATTAACATTTCTGATGTTTAATATTACACTTGGCAATGATAATTAACAGCATAATTGATTCAAACAAACACATTGACATAATAAAAGACTCAAGAATTTAAAACAGCAATCCGTTTAGTTAAAACAAGTTACTTTCAAAAAACACGAGCTGATGAAGAACAAGTAAACAGGCAACAACTTGGCTAGGGATATTATGATGACTATGATGATTACAGACGTCCTCGCTGAAGAAGGTATCACCGATACACCGATGCCGTTTCCATATTTTTAATTTTCATTTCCATTTTTCATACCACAAATCTTAGCCTACTTCTTTCTGAAAGATTTTCAAAACTCTTTGATATAAAAAGCTTAGAGAAATGGGAAGAGTCATGCCACGAATTAAAAGAAAAATTACAGACAGATTTAAAAGTGGACTTCGATGACTATAAGACAGCTAAAAACCTTTATGAACAGTGGGAACTGCTATATAGAGAATCACAGGGCTATCAAGAAGAAGTTGAATCTGATGTGAGAAAGATAGCTGGGTTGCCCTCTGGTTCTGATAGGGGAATAGTAATGCTAAGTCAGGCAAACGATACAGTAGAAGAACTTGATAAAGAATGGGCTGAACTCATCCAAATGGCTATTAATTTGGAAATACCGATACAAGAAATCAGAAAATTTGTATCAGACTATAAACGGTAGTTAAAGTTGATGAAAATGAGAAACACACTTAGGTTACCTATATGGTAGCCTTTTATTTTTGATAAAGGTTATTTATTAGAGAAAATCCTATTTGCAAAGGGCTGGGTATCTAAAAGGTACCCCTTTTAAAAAGGAGAAAATTCTCTTCGTCTCGAATTTTCAAAAGTTAGGAGGCAAGAAGAGAATGGCTAACCCACCGACTAATTCGGCTTATGTGTCTCAAAATCTACAGAGAATGACCTTGAAAATAATGATTGAATCGATGTATTTATTAGATGAATTAGCTAGGAACATGAAGTGTAGTTGAAAGCTACGATTAAAGAATGTATTCAGTTTGTACATGAGAGACGGATGGAGGAAAGAAGGGACAAACCGAGAACTTTTGATAATTAGCATTGAATGATTATGTTAACTAAATATGAATAAGATATACAATAATTTGGCAGAGCGTGAGTACGACGCGGAAAAATACACCTGTCCTTGTTATAAGAAGGTAACATAATGGCTATGTAGCGAAGACCCCCCATAAAGTAAAATTCTAATCAAAATAAGCATAGGAAACAGTCTTACATATTATTAATATTGTTCCGTTTTACGTACAAAAAAATAACAAGTAACAAAATCCCTTCTGGTGTTCGGTTAGGATTAGAGTCATCTGCCGTACGAAAAAATTTTTCTCTTGGTAAAAGACCGATTACTGTATAAAAATAAATAATAATCATACATGATATCGACTAAAATATAGCTGCTATTCACGGGCGAAATAATTTACGCAGCGGGTAATTTTATCTAATATGATACTGGTCATGGTAGCAATAAAGGCACTTCCAATAATATCAGATGGATAATGATGTCCTACCCAAATACGTGAGAAGCCCGTCAACACAGATAGTACCCACATGATTGAACCAAGGACACGTTCATAAAGAAAGATAGAAGTAGATATAGCAAATACAAGCAGAGTATGTTTACTTGGAAATGAAGAATCCATTTTTGAAGGAATGAGTATGCCGACCCGACGTTTCACAAACGGACGTGGTTTAAAATAAAACAATTTAATCAAAGCGTTAATAAACAAAGTTACCCCCACAGATATCACCGCAGTGCAAGACACTTTTTTGTAAGAATCATTTCTAAACCACATGAAAATCAAAACAAAAATAAACACATAACGAATCTTATTTGATATCAATATCATCAGCAAATCAATTGGAGAACAACGTCCAGAAAGCTGATTGATTGACTTAAATAGTTTGTAGTTCATAAAGATCATCTCCTTACTTTCTAGATACAAATAAAATTCCCTCCTAAGCAAGAAATATGTAAAAATCGGGAAAAGAGAATTCTCTAAAATAAAGGAATGGGGTCTAGTCAGAATCCAGTTGTTTCTTTGTATAAATTATCAAAAATTAGACATGGAGAAATTTTACAATGGAAAAATAAATAAAATAGTCTCCAGTATGAGTTAGAGAAGATTCGATAGTCTGGTTCAATAAATAGGAGAAAGATGATCTAAGTGGCATCTTCACAAGAAAAAAGTGGCTCTAAAGATGTAACCTAAGAGTGTAATAAACGACTGTACAGTAAAGGCTGAAGAATTAATGAAGGCAGGGAAACTTAGAAATCCGTTTGTCTTTAGACCGGACAAGGGATAATTCCAGTTTAATACAATAAGTTAAAGGACTAATAAAGGAGGTACTCTCTTGCTTACAAATCATTTGGATTTTAGGTTAGAACCCCAAATCTGAGAATTATATGTGGAACATAAAAAACGATCAGAGAAAATAGATTAGGGGTATCATGATTCCTTGCCATGGGACAAAGCTCAAGATTTTCGGAGAGTACCTTGGGACTCAAGTCAAGTTACCTTGCCTGCAAACATTATCACCTCCGTGGAAACCGCTCTGTTGACAGAAGTTAATCTTCCCTGGTTCACTTCACATCTGGATCAAACCTTTAAAGGCTCTTTATCAGTTGTCCGAGATTTTGTCCATACGTGGACTGCGGAGGAAGACCAACTAAACTAAAGTGGCAGTAGAGTTGAACAAGGTAAAATAAGTAATTAAAGAGAATAGTATAAAACAAACCCCTTGGTGCCCAAGGGGTTTGTTTTATCGCCACTTCCTAAAGTTCCATGTTATGGTGACAAAGCAGATAAAGCTACTCTTTAATCTTGGATAGTTTTTATTTATTTACATGATTTTGAGAATCGCGTAATCCATCCATTCTTTCTAAGTAAGCTGTGAAGAACCAAACATGTTTCTCTAGAAAGCCCATTGCATCTCCGAAAAGATTTATTGTAAATTCATCTGTTGTTTCTCTTACGAATTTGTCGACTTCACGCAAGTAACGTGCCGTTGCTGCGAAATCATTGACAATAGCATAAGCAATAGTCGAAGTATTGTAAGGACAACTAGGGGCCTCTTCTAGAGTTGCGTAACGGAGGAATTCATGCATGGAGGCAAGAGGGAAAAACCCCAACATTTTGATTCGTTCGGCAATTCGATCGATTTCAAGAGCAACTTCTTCATAGAGCTCCTGTAATTTTTCATGAAAATCAATGAAATCAACACCAACCACATTCCAGTGGAAATTGCGTAATTTGGCGGAAACTACATGAAGATTGGCCAAGTATATATTAAGGGCATCAGCAAGTCTTTTTGCGTATTGTGGATCCAGACCAGTCAAAACGGCACGAAGTTCACGAGACACATTATCATCTCCTCTAAAGTGATTTCAAATCAATATATGTTTTAGGCTAGTATACAGTTCCTTTTCCTTTAACTGTGAATGCAACTGCATTACGTTAGAAAATCCCTAAATTGAATGAGAATCCGAGGGTTCTTCAGTTAAAGAAGAAGGCCACTAAATTGGTGGCCTTTTGAATGTACGATCTTATGCTAAATCATACATTCATTTTAAACAAAAAATATCCTTATTCAACTGGCAGGTTAATTCAACAAGGATTGCATAAAATTCTCTTTTTTTATGCAGCTGGGAGGCTTCTGAAGAAGCCTGAAACGTTGATTTATCAACGATATATAAAAACGTTCATAAATGATAAAAAAACAAACAAGCGAATCTTATGTATATCAAGGGATTCGTTTGTTTGTTGACCACTTCCGGTATTGTATTTACGATTATGTTAACTAACACAAAAACGACTGTATCAACAATCGTTTTTCATTCACTGAAACGTTTAAACTAAGTCTATACTTTGATAGATATCGACCATAAATTGCAAACCGGCTGGATTGGAAGAATAAATAGGTTTAATAAGGTAATTGGTTACTTCAAATGAAACAACAATTTTAAAAGTCCTAATCTTCGATGGGGCACTAGGAGCAAAAAAACGAGTAGAATAAACGCGAATGTGCTGGAAGGTAAAAGGTGGACTATCGATTGTTAATCCGACAGCAGGAGTATTTGGATCGCCTGCCACCAATAAAAAATCTTTTAACCCAATAGGTTGAGGGGCTACCTTCACAAAAGTACCTCCAATTTCTTCAAAAAGTTCAATTTTTGCTTCCATGGAATTATCGGTAAAGGCAACCAAAAAAACACTAAATGTGCTAATTTCATTTGGTGAAGGAACTTCAAATCTTTGAGAAGCAATAGCAAAAGCTGCTGTTTGACCATCTGATGTAGGCTGATCCCAGATATAATCAGGGTTGGAAACACTTCCGAAGGGGGAAAAAGATTTTACAGCACTATTATTATCAAATTTTTTCAATGAAGGCCAGCCAGGATTTCGGGCAACAAGGTCTGGATGATCTTCTGTATTATTTGCTGCATTCATCGCAGCTTGATCCCTGTCAGTACCAAGAAATACACCCCCTGTATTACTGACAAGCCTTTCAAGAGGAAAAATAGTCATAGTATATGTCACCTCTTTACTTTTAGTTTTGAAACATTACTATTATTCTATGAACATACTGGACTAGCTGCCTGTGCTTATTAAAATTAGGTGCATATCTTTATGCTGCTCGTTTTTATCAAAGCCAGATATTTTGGAGAGAAAGAACGCCAGTTTTTGTATGCATCAATGGAATTTACACTGGAGCAAGAACAATATGCCGACGCAAAAATTACGAAAAGGGAGCGGATTAAATGAGTAGTGAAAAACACGCGAATTTAGGATTGCACAAGTGGGCACCGAGCGAAGGCGTGTTTTAACCGTAGTGTAACGAATAGTTGGATGAAACCGTGCGGTAACTAAAAAAAGGTAATTCCTCCTTTTTTGTCGTATATATCAGAAAAGGAGGGGTTGTCGTGGTGATTGGTAGAAATAGTCCTTGTCCTTGTATGAGTGGGGAAAGATTCAAAAATTGTTGTGGTGTCTCTGGTGTGTGGGAAGACTTGGAAACTAATGGCTTGTATTATTATGATGAATCCTTTGCATTAAAGGTGTTACTTTCAAAAGATAAAACTTTTCATAAATATTATTTCTCTGAAAGACAAAAAATTAGAAAACGAGTCTACTTTTTGCAAAGCAACAATTTACAATCCTCAGCTTCATTTGGTATTTACGATGATGGTTATATGATTGTTAATAAACATCCTCAAGTAAAGGTGGAGGATTCAATTCATGTAGCGCATGAAATCGGACATCTAGTATTATGTTCAGAAGGTTATAAGCATGTTCGATTTAAAAATCTTGAACACAACAACAAAAGTATAATGCATAAGAATTTAAATGATATGGTCTATGACCCAATAATTAATGAGCGTTTATTAAAATCTGACTTTGATTTAGAATCTTATTTGACATTATCTGATTCTATCCAAATGAAAATTACAGGAAATAATCCAGCAGGTTTATTTTTACTTATGACTTTGTTCGTTAAAAGAGTATTAGATTTTAGAAACATTAATCCAAATATTTCACCGGATGCAATCATTTTTAATAAAATGGTAATTGAAAAGCATCCTCAACTTGTTCATCAAAGCAGGAGAATTCTTGAAATCATTGATGAAAGTGGTTTTAAAACTTCACAAGAAGCAGAGGCTTCACTAATAGAAATTATTAACTATCTAGAATTAAAAGATTTATTTTACCTTAATTGTATTTAGGGTTCTGGTGCAACTACCAAGGCAAAATAGAAAAAAGTTGTAGGTCCACTTTCAGATAACCCCTTAGATGGTTATCCTGAACAGTCTATGTATGAATTCCACTTCATTTTGGGCAGACTTCACCCCTTGATAAACCTGTTTCTTTTTAATCATATGCATCGCTTCTATACCACTCAGTATGTAAGTGGCTGTACGAAAAGATTTCAACCCTAACATAGAACGAACATGCTTCTTGATAAAACGATGATCCTGTTCTACGCTATTAGTTATTTAACTACTTCTTTTGTCTGAGCTGCATGCCTGATGGCATGTTTTTTCTTGTGTGCCAGGCATGGCATCTATCTAGGTGGTGAAAGTCCACTGTGGGGGTACACATCGACCAACCACTAAGGAAGCGCAAGGTACTTATCGTGAGGTAAGGGCTGGAGGAAGCGTGGAATAAAATCTTGGCTCGACGAAC
>NZ_JBFTMS010000064.1:0-17040 GCF_056397085.1 Peribacillus sp. 05N428
CAACAAAGAGGTTAATCAATGTGTCTCCCTCAAAATTATCGACATAATAATTTTTTAAATTTGTTTTCTTACTTTGGAAGGTCAATAAAAGTTTTGTCTCTTTATCATCCGTCATTATACTCTCAAAATGCACTCTTATATCATTTTTAATATCATAAAAAGTTTGATTAACAGGTTGGTCTAGTCCTAAGTTAATTGCCGTTCTAACCCCTGCATCATCAATATGCTTACTCAAAAATATTTTATCGTAACCTTGTTTTAATGCCATGTGTTCTTTAACTTGGTTTGCGTAAGTAATGAGGGGACAGAACAACATTGTTAACGATACCACAGAAGCAACCATTATTTTTAACATTTAAGCACCTCTAAATTTTTGGTATTTTAAAGATAAGATTCCCCTGAAAAATATTTTTGATTCAAAGAGATGTTTTTACGCCCCGATAGTTGCATAAGAAAAGGAGCTGCTAATCAGCTCCTGATAATGAAGTAAAGCACCCATTAGTTGAAGATCATTTTTCTCACCTAAATAATAATGATCCATTGGGTTTGTTTCACATCTTTTAATAAATTCAATTGCAATCACACATTTACAAAGAACGATATTAAGGTTTTTTAACTTGTTTTCTAACAATTAAGCTTTAAATCTGTCCCATACCAACAAAAGTCTTGGGGAAACTAGGATTTAATCAAACGTAACAGCATACTCATAGAGTGTATAGCATTAATATCACCATAATGAATTTTTCTGTTTTTTCTTAGCGTCCTTTTCTTTTTGTTCCTGTAACCAATCGTTTAACTCTATACTTACTCCTGAACTTGAATAATAGGGGTCATATATGGAAGAAGCGTGGAACAATTTTTGATAATCCTCTTTAAGATTATCATAAAAATCTTTTGTAGAGACAATGGGCCGTTGCACCTCTTTCATTGCTTTAGAACACATCTTAGATGCTTTATTAACTGCCTCTCCCATATAAACAACATCACTTAGTCCTGATCCGTTGTAACCCGCCTTAATCATTAAGACTCTACCCCATGAAAGACCAATACCGGCTTTAATTGCTGTATAGCCCTTTTTCTCTAATTTATAATTTAAAACATCGATCAAACTGTTTATCTTTGCTGCAGCATCCAGAGTGTCATTAACATGATATTTGAACTGCCCACTAAAAACAGCCGATACACAATCGCCAACAATGTTTATCTCTTTACAATGTGTATAACCATTGAGAATAGCAACAATTTCACTAATGTAAGACCGATATATTTTGGCAAGTACTTTCTTTTGGTGAGTTTGAGGAAGAGTAGAAGAATCTCTGAGGTCAACAAATAAAGCGCAACACTTTACATAATAACCATTTGTATAGGTCAAAGTGTCCCTTTTTGGTATTTCATCTTTGTCGTCGAAATTACTGGTAGAGTTTAAAATTTCGTCAATACGATTGCGACTGTCTTCAAATTTGTAGGTCTTCAAATTTGTCTGCATTCATTAATGCCTCTTTTCATGATATATTTACCAATAGCGTATCACCCAACTGATTTTCTAACAATTAGAAAATTGACGAAAGGAGACGATTCTATGAATTTATCAGAGAAACAGGACAAAGCTAACAAAATTTTAGAAAAGGCCAATTTTTGGATTTCGAATGCAGATGCCAAGGTATCGTTTATAATCAGCTTCACTGGAGTATTTTTAGGTTTTATATTTGCCAGTGATTCAATCACAAAATCAGTTCAGAATTATATCAAGACTATAAGTAAAATGAGTTTTAGTGACTTAAAAATGATATTATCATTAATTGCTACAATTTTATTTGTAATAGCTATTTACTTTATCGCAAAAGCTGTTTACCAGCTGATGAAAGCTCTACAAGGAAGAATTGATCCAAATCTTTATAAACAGACTGGATTGGAAACAAAGTCTTCTATATTTTGGGGCACGATAGCATTAAATGATTATGCCACATTCAAAAATAGTTTTAATAATCCGGAAGAACAACAACTTAATGATATTCAGTCCCAAGCCTACATAAATTCATTAATCACCAAAGAGAAATTTGAAAACTATAATAACGGTTTAAAAAATCTAATAAAAGGTATTGTGGTGTTTGTAATTTTTAAATTGCTAACGTATTTTCCAATATAAAAAGATTTGAACAAAAAAAGCCACTAAGCTGTGGCTTTTTCATTTCCCCCTTTGACGGTACCCCTTAATTAACTATACTGCCCCGTCAGTTCCATATGAAAAAGCTGCCTTAAAGACAGCTTTGATCTTCAGCTAACGCACCCGTAAGTTCAACAAGAAAAGGATTCAAATAGGTTAGTTTTACCCTGTTACCACGGTTACTTTTGGTTCTTCACAAGAAATAACATCAATCGTGTGATTTAAGCAGGAAAACTGATAATGGATGTAATTTTCAGAGGGACATAAATCTTCTCGTTCATTCGTGGCTATTTTTATAAAATCCAAATACCTTGACTTGGTATATATCCGAAATAGCTCTCCCTTTGATATTTCAGAGTTATCTATAGTATATGAAAAACATTCATCGATAACAGAATATGAAATATATGATTCAAATTCTAATTGCACCATAGGTAAATCGATGTTGAACGTGCTTCTATTAATAAGCAATCGTAATGAATTTTCTTTGGGTTCTATTATTTTTTCCAAATAAATATATCCTTTCTCTTGCATCAATTCATTAAAATCCACTTCATTATCACTCATTTCGTAATTTGACTAATTAAATTATACTTCATTTCCCAGTCGTCTTATTGAACTATCCTGCTTAAGGACAGTCCGGGATTATTGTCGTATAAATAAACCATTTCTTTCAATAATCTCTCGGCATTTCTCAAATCCTTCTTTTGTCTTGCTATACACGGGGAAACATAGGTCATAATTTCCTATAAAAACTGTATCAAGAGAAGGAAAGAAAAAATTCGAAAAATACAATTCTTCAACTGAAAGGTTAACTAGAAACTTAAGTGCCTCTTCATCACCAATTTTGTATATGCCCTTGTTGCTAGCAAACATCTTTCTAAAAATACTAGCCTCCATCCGATTTAAGGAGCCTAGAATGAATTTGAATTGTTCTTTACTTAAACCTTTTTTATTGAAATGAACAAATACTTCATTATCTGTATGATAAATCTGAGTTAAGGCACATAAAAATCTGGTACCATACTTTGAATGATGTTGCTCATAACCTAGTAAATCTTGTGCCTCTTGCTCGGTAAGAACTCGATTATATACATCCATAATACCAATATAGGGAAACACCTTTCTTGGCTCCTCGAGAAGATGTGTGTTGAATTTTTTATACTTTGTATATAGTTTTTCAATCTCTTCATATGTTGCTAATTCTATTCTCAAATTGGTCGCCTCACTTTTCCCTGTTTACATCATTTTATCATTTTCTTATTAAGCTGATCTGCCCTGTATCTCCATAAGAAAAGAGCTGTTCTTCACTGCTCTTAAAAAGCTCTTAAAAAGAACTAACGCACCCGTTAGTTTAAGTACAATCCTTCACAAACACCTATCATCCATAAGATTTAACTAACTTTATATCTTTTATTTGTTCAATATGTCTTTGCTCGTGTATGTACAGTAATTCAATCCATTGTTCTAAAGATAATTCACCAAATGCCGGATGTTTCGCTGCTTTTTTAGATAGGATAGACTTATCATCGATTGAACGAAGAACATTTAATAAATTTTCTCTTGATTTCGTTAATAAATTTAACATATTTTCAACATCAAAAGGCTCTTCAGTTGGTTTAGCAATTTCAGGTGATTCAAATTTTTTGGTTCTATCAGAAACCAAATGTATAGGTTTATGGGCGACACTCTCATAGTCTTTATCCTTTAACCCATTTTCTATAGACTTAGAAAACAAACTTTCTGACAAATATAAATGATGGCAAATTTGGGAGATACTCCACTTATCCAGAGCAGGTTTGGCATTTAATTGTTGATAATTCAATGCTTTAACTTCCTCGACTAACTGATTGGTTGATTCTAACAATAAATCAAAAAGATTCATTTTATTTCTCCTTTAAATTCGTAGCACTGTTTAATATAAAAGTCATCCTACCTTAATTTTAACACTTGCTATTAGTAGTTGGTACTAAAAATTGATTGTTCTTTCACTAAACTGCCCCTTTAGTTCCATAAAAAAAAGCTGCCTTAAAGACAGCTCCGATCTTCAGCTAACGCACCCGTTAGTTTTATAAGATTAAGTTATTTAACTATATATTTTATGGACCCTACAACTTATTTGTAATTTTAACTGTTAATTGTCTTATTGATACTGCAATAAATATTCCGAAATTGAAAAATCCGACTACCCTTGCTTTTTCTCTAGAAGAAATCCAATAATTGCCACTAAAATCACAAGAAAGATACCTATACAGGCAGTAACTATACCTTCGGTTTTGTCTTTTGCATAAAAACAAATATATGCATTAAAAGAGAAAAAAATTATAAAAATTAATAACTTTGTAACTAAGTTAATTGTATTTATTGCTCTCACGGTAAATCACATTCCTTAATGGTGAATTAACGATATCAAATTAAAATAATTTGAACCTTTAAGAAAATAATAACAATAAAGAGTAATTATTCATAAGTGTAAAATAATCCATTTCCTTATGGCACTAACCTGCCCCTTTAGTGCCATAAGAAAAAGCCGTCTTAAAGACAGCTCCGATCTTCAGCTAACGCTCCCGTAGTTTATTAAGACTTATTGTAGAGTTGAAATAAATAGTGCAGTAAGGATTAATGCCAAAAGAGAAAAAGATTAATTTTTCTTATCCTTTTCAAGTAAATCAATAATTCTATCAAGCTTTTGTTCGATATTTTCTGACTTGCTTGGTTGTTTAGTAACGAGAGAACGAACAAGAAAAAACACACCAGAAAATATTCCAAATATAAAAATAAGGAAAACTAGTTGATATAACATATCGCCAATATTCATATAATTCCTACCTTTACAATTACTGGTGTTAGTGTACCATATTTTTTACTACACAGTTCTTTAACACTTAGCTTATGGAACTATACTGCCACGTTAGTGCCATAACAAAAAGCTGTCTTAAAGACAGCTCCGATCTTCAGCTAACGCACCCGTTAGTTCACTAAGATTAAGTTATTTATCTATGTATTTTATAGATCCTACAATTTATTTGTAATTTTATCTGTGCATTGCCTTATTGAGGATGCAATAAATATTCCGATTGGTAGTCCTAGTAATACATTCCCCATAAAATTATAAATTTTATAGGTGACTAAATTGTTTTTTTTCAACAAATCGAAAAACAAAATAGCCCAAAATATTAAATAATATAAACGTCAATGTCCAACCTATATTAAGCCTTTTGTGATGGTAAGCATTGATGATTGCCCAAATAGAGAATAAAGTCCAATAAATAGCAACACCCACAAATAAGACCACAGTTAATAAAGTATCAAAACTTCTGGATTCCATTTCTACATACCATTGGTCATCACCCCCTCCTGAAAGGGAAAATTCAGTACCTAACCACTCTGGATTCCAAACTATTCTTTTGTATTGATAGTCTGGTTTAGCTTGTTCTACATAGTTGAAAATATTTCGGTAACCTTTATAGTCTTCATAATATCCCACATCTCTTACATTGGAAATTTTAACCAAAGATATATAATTCGTGCTTTCTACTAATTTTTTTATTTCGTTTTTCATATCTGATGTAACGACTTCCTCGTTTTCTAATAAATCGTTTATTTGTGTACGTATTATAGATCTTTCATTCGCATTTGATTGTGTATTTTGCCAAAGGAAACAAAAAAAAGACATGGATAATACAAGAAATCCTACTGCTGAATAAAGCACCCGTTTTGCAAATATTTTTTGTGCTTTAAACAATTGTCCAATTATGGAACGCATTTCTTTTTTTCCACCAAAACGTTCAATAGCAATTTCAATTGCTTCTTGTTCCGTTTTTCCTTCTAACTTCAACTCATAAACAGCTTCTAATAAATGACTCTTCATTTCTGCTTTTAATTCTTGAATTTCTTTCTTATTTCCAGCCACATTTTGATAAACCGAATTCACAAATGCTTCAATTTGGGTCATTTTTTCCTCCCCCAATCTAAAAATGAATCAATCACGTCTCTTACAAATTCCCATTCCAAACGCTTTTCTTTAAACCCTTCTTCACCCATTGATGTAAGTTTGTAATATTTTCTTCTACCACCTGGTCCTTGCTCATCCCCCCAGTAAGAAGAAATCCATTCATTCTTTTCTAATCTCTTTAAAGACAGATAAAGTGTACCTTCTTTTAATTCAAATTGGTCATCACTCTTTTCTCGAACGATTTTGGCTAATTCATAGCCGTACATATCCCTCCTATGTAAAAGTGACAGGATGAGCGTGTCTATATGACCTTTTAAAACTTCTTTATTAATCTCCAATTTTTCCACCTCTTTCCATAATGTATTTTATATTACTTTATAATGCAAGGTATTATTTAAAAAAATATAAAACTTTATGCAACTAACCTGCCCCGATAGTTCAATAAATCGAGTAGGAGGAGGCGCCTAGCCTCCGACCTCTCACACCACCGTACGTACCGTTCGGTATACGGCGGTTCAGTTTAAGTCTGACGTAGTTTTGTATATCGTTCATATAGATTGACTAACCCTTGGTGGTGCCAATAAACATTATTAAGGGTTTTGTCTAGAACAGGACTATGCGCTATGCGCCAAAAACCCTTTCTGCTATTTCCCCATTCATATGCTTTTCCAAATGGGACGCCTAATCCTTTGAGTTTCCTCACTCTCGTTCTTGGCAATTTCCATTGTTTCCATAGGCACATCCTGAGTCTTCTTCGAATCCATGAATCTAAATTCTGCAATACGTTCGGAGTATCAATGAGGGCGAAATACCCCATCCAACCTCTAAGGTATTGCTTTAACTTATTTATTCGGAGTTTCATGGGTATCGGTAATTTTCTCGAGGTCATTTCCCTGATTCGTTTCTTTACTCTCTTCACCGTTTGTTTAGCCAGTAGAACCTTGGGGTTCGTCTTTGACTTCGTGAAACTAAAACCGAGAAACGTTCTGTTCCAAGGGCGATCATACTTCGACTTCTCGTAGTTGACCTTTAGCTTCAGTTTATTTTCAATGAAGCTTGAGATATTTCCCATTGCACGTCTGGCGGCTTTTCGTGTCTTCACAAATATAGTACTGTCATCCGCATACCTTACGAATCGAAGATTGCGTTTCTCTAGTTCTTTATCTAAATCGTCTAACATGATATTAGATAATAAAGGACTTAACGGACCTCCTTGCGGAGTTCCCTCCTCACTTTTATGAAAAAGTCCGCCTATCATAATGCCTGCTTGAAGGAATTTACGAATCAGTTTGAGAACTCGTTTATCTTCAATTTTCCGCTCTAACATTCCCATGAGCTTGTCATGATTCACTTTATCGAAGAACTTCTCCAAGTCCATATCCACTACCCATGTATAACCTTCGGTTATATAGGACTTTGCCTTTCGAACCGCCTGGAGCCCTTGTTTGTTAGGGCGAAATCCATAGCTATTCTCCGAAAAGATTGAGTCATATATCTTGGTCAATATTTGGGCAATGGCTTGTTGAATGAAACGGTCTAGAACGGTTGGAATACCCAATAGCCGAACTCCGCCGTTTGGTTTCGGGATTTCGATACGACGGACGGGCTGCGGTTGATAGGTACCCTTTAAAAGGGCAGTTTTCATGTTGTACCATTCGGTTGCGAGGTGCGGTCTCAGGTTTTGAACCGGCATTCCATCTACACCATGGCTTCCCTTATTTCTTTCTACACGCTTCAATGCCTGTATTAAGTTTTCCCTCTCTAGTATCTGTTCCATTAACATCGTTGATATCCTTTCCCTGCGTGGACGAGATGGTCTATTTGTGCCTTTATCTGCTCCGCCCTTTTGAAGTTCCCCGTGTATTCACCACTTCTTCCTTCAAATAAGTTCCGTTAGGAATTGTTTGCTTCTTCGCAAAATAACGAACGCCTAGTATCCGTCCTCCTCAATCTGTTCGGTCCTTCCTTATCTTCTCGAGTAGACAAGTACTATGACCTCTGCTGACTTCTGATGATTCAGCTGTCCATCACTGGACAGGTTACCAAGTGTACTTGGCTGTCATCAGACCTCCCCGGGTAAGAGTGCAATCTTTCCCTCCATCTATCTGCTTCATTTACTCTGTACCACCTTCGGCAGTAAGGACTTTGTTTTGTTTCGCAAACTCATCCAATGATACCTAGCCTTATATGAAGTTCGTGTTCCTCAGACCGGAGGTTTGCCGCTTGCTTCCTTCAGATTCCACGTCACCATGGACACCCTTGCATTAAGCTAACCATTACTACTGCCTTCATGGTTCGGGACTCACACCCTATAGATTGCACCCATGCCGGGCGCACGAAAAAGCTGCCTTAAAGACAGCTCTGATCTTCAGCTAACGCACCCGTTAGTTGATTAAGGATTAATTAAAACTTAATGTTCAATAATTCTTTCATTTCAAGAAGAACATCAGAATGTTTTTCTTTTGATAGATACATCATTTTCTGTCCTGCTCCATTTGCTTCTTGCTTCTTTCCGTTCGGTTCTTGAAACATAATCCTTCCATCACTAAAAAAATTCATAGTGTATACTTTGTTATCCATGGTTTCTTTATCGGATAAAACAAAAAAGTAATTCCCTTTTTTATTTAATTCTTTACTCTTCTCCAATAGCTCCTTATTAGGGGGTTGCACAACTTCCATTTTGTTCACTTTTTCTATAAAAGCCTGTATGTTATTAATATCTGTAATGACCTTTGAAGTTGACTCGGAAGATACACCGTCCTCATCAACACCTTGCACTAATAAAGTTGTATATTCATCTTCATTAGGTATTTCTAAAATTTTATTTTTTGTTTTTGTAGTTTCTAAACTACAAGCATTTAAGAATATTATCATTAAAATGCACATAGAAAACATCTTGAAAATCCTCAAATTTCATCCCTCCATTTCTTCCTTCTACAATATATGTAAATTGAAAAATTATCCATATTTAGTGAACTATCCTGCCCCGATAGTTCATTAAGCAAAAAAAGCCACCAAATGGCAGCTCCGGATCTCAACTAACGCATCCGTTAGTGAAATAAGGTTTAAACTTCTTCTTGATATATTTCTGATTTTATCGGCTTTAAATTCAAAGGTATTTTAAACTCCTGAAGGTTTTCTATATGATTAAAAAAACCATCTATATCATCATAATCCATTGACCATTCTTCTACCTCTAACTTTCTTAACTCAACTGTTGGTTTAAATAAAAATTCACAGTGAAGTTGTTCCATACGAGAATACTCGTCTTCTTCATAAACAGTAAATTGACGTACAAAATCAAAATGAAATAGTTCCTCTCCAGTAAAATCATAAATACCACATTGAAATAGAATTTCTTTATCTTCTTCTCCCTCAACTGGTTCTTTACAAAAATCCTTAAATGTTTCCCAAACTTTTTTTATATCATCGGCATCTTCACCAATCTTATCTTTAAGGTAACTTTCAGTATTTTTAACCGTAATCATTCCAACACCTCCGATATTATTATGTAAGTATTCTTATTAAACTAAACTGCCCCGATAGTTGCATAAAGAAAGAGCTGCCTTAAAGACAGCTCTGATCTTCAGCTAAAGCACCGTTAGCTCTATTCTGACTAACCACTTCACCAAATGTTCTTTATTAAACGAATCATCATTCTTGGTATAAACATTAAGATGTTCCAAGCCACTTCAAAAAAAATTGAATCCCTAAGCTCAATTAGGATTTCTTTAAAAAAGCCGTTCTGCTTTTCTTTTTTTCTTTTTTTATTTTTCATCTGTCTAACTCCCAATCGCTCAATTCTTGTTGCAATAAATAGTTTGACACTCCTTTATTTCATATATTAATCCATCAGCAAGGTCTCAATCTTTGTTTAACTATTCTGCCCCGTTAGTTCCATAAGAAACTTCTATGGCTGCCAAAGCAACCTTCCTTATTGAAGTAAAGCACCTGTAGTAGCTTAAGAAAACGAATAATTATTTGAGTTTATATCTATATTTATCAAATGCTTTAACTGGAGAGGTTGTTTTATTAAAATAGGTCTCGTCATGATAAGGCAATTCAATGTTATCCCAATCAAAAACAGATGGAACACATGAGATAAACAAATCATATTGTTCATTATCTGAGGTTGATGAAGATAATCTAAATTCCCCGTTGCTTAACGCCATATTAATAGCATCACGAAGTTCCTCTAAAGCAACCCGATTAGCAACAATAAAAGCCTTATCATTCCACATACCTTGTCCATACAAATGACACACGCGGTCTTCCAAATAATAACCATTCTCTATTGTATCTGTCAGTTTTTCAACAACACTTTCCAATGAGTCAATATCTAAATAAGTATCCATTCTACCAACCTCTGCTTCACCTTCACTTCCAAATTGTGAAGTGAATTCATCACACAGTTCGTTATTCTCAATAAAGAGAAATCGTTCAGGTTCATCCCAATTTTCCACTACATAAAAACAGTGAATTAACTTCTCTTCTTTCCTGTAAGTAAAATGGTATATGTTATCATTTAATGCTGCACTATTTTGTAATTCAAAAATGGATTTCTTAGCTTTCTTGGGTTTAAGTTGCCCATTTACAAAAGGAGTCTCTGCTATATAAATTGGTGTAAATAATTTTTTATCCACCATTTGTTATCACCTCAAAATGATTTTTCTTTCAGCATTCCCCAAAGTCTCTTCTTGCACTATCCTGCCCCGTTAGTTCAACAAGAAAAAGCTGCCTTAAAGACAGCTCCGATCTTGAGCTAACGCACCAAGTTTAAGACTTTTTTAAACTAATCACCTATGGCAAATATATGTTTTTTTCGCTGTAACGCTTCTATGCAAAAAAACTTTAACTCTTTAGCAAAACGTCTAACTTTTTGTTCTTTGTACTCCCCAGTGTATTTATTAATTACGCCATCACATATACCTATTAATTCATTAATCTCGTCTCTATACAATATCGTATCACCATAAATATTAAGATTTAGAAGTAAACCAAACTCATTATTAGAGTCCTTTTCCTTACTTAAAAGATATGAGTGAATTCCCTCTTCAAATTCTACAAATGTTTCTTCCTTATACGCTTCTTTATAGGTGTTCGCTAAAATGAAATGGATTCCACACATTTACTTCATCCTTCCCTGCCTATTTCTAACTATTTTAGCAGATTGTACTCAAGTCCCTTATTGAACAAACCTGCCCCGATAGTTTAAGTACATTTCTTCACAATCTTATAACAACATTAACATAAATATCCAATTTATGTTCAGGAGTCTTATTCCATTAAATGGCCCGATTTCTGAACAAAAGTAAAAAAGCAAACATTTCATAAATAAGTTATTATTTGTTCCAAAACTCGTCCTTTTCTGAACACACCACTGTTCGATTTGAAAAGGACGTTTTTTATTGCCTTTATCGTAACAAAACTCTGTTCATTATTCTACGTTCAATAACCAACCGTTTTTTATCTATTTTACAATAAATATAAAGGGAAAATAAGAAAGAATGATTTGAGTGTTAATTGGATATGCACGTGTGTCGACGGGATTACAAAATTTAGATTTACAGATGGACTCTCTTATGCAAAATGGCTGTTCCAAAATTTTTCACGATAAAATGAGTGGGGCAAAAAGACAGCGTCCTGGTTTAGAGGAAGTACTTCAGTATGCACGTGAAGGCGATACGATTGTTGTTTGGCGATTGGATCGATTAGGACGCAATATGCAAGATTTAATTCAAATTGTGAATAGCTTAAATGAACGTGGTGTGGGCTTCCACAGTCTACAAGAAAATTTAACAATGGACAAAAGTAATGCCACAGGCCAATTGATGTTTCATCTATTTGCGGCATTTGCGGAATTTGAACGTAATTTAATTGAGGAACGTTTGGCTGCCGGAAGGGCTGCAGCTAGAGCACGCGGTCGTCTTGGAGGACGTCCTGAAAAATTTGGACCGAAAGATATTGAAGTGATGAAGTCACTAATTGAAAATGGTACACCGATTAAAGACGTCGCAGAAAAATGGGGTGTATCTCGAACAACGATTTATCGGTATTTAGAAAAACAGTAAAAATGAAGAAACCCAGCTAATCTCTTATGAAGGTAGTTGGGTTTTAAGTTGCATGTGCAAAATAGCACTTAAAATAAGTGCAAATTATCGTCAAAAGTGACACATTATTTTCTTACTATAGGAACATTCCCTTAAAGGTTCGTTATAGGGAAAATGGTTTATAAACATTTCTTTTGTTGTCTTTCTTATAAAACTAAGAAAGTCTTAAATTAATTAAAGTTAAAATAACACTTTTCTTGACCCTGTACTATGGTACAGGGTTTATATTATATATGAGGTGAAGTAAATTGGATTTTCGAGTTGGGGAAATCGCAAAGAAGTGTAACGTTAACAAAGAGACCATTAGATATTATGAACGTTTAGGCTTAATTCCAGAGCCTGATCGTACCGAAAAAGGATACCGAATGTATTCACAACAAACGGTCGATCGATTGAATTTCATAAAAAGGATGCAGGAACTTGGCTTTACCTTAAATGAAATTGACAAGTTGCTAGGGGTCGTCGATCGCGATGAAGCAAAGTGCCGTGATATGTATGATTTCACTGTTTTTAAGATAGAGGACATCCAGCGTAAAATTGAAGATCTCAAAAGAATTGAGAAAATGCTGATGGATCTTAAAGAAAGATGTCCCGAAAACAAAGACATTTACGAGTGCCCCATTATTGAAACATTAATGAAGAAATAAAGAGGTGAAACAGGTTGAAAAACACAATAAAAAGTTCAGGTTGGTTTCTTATCGCCCTAATCACATGCCCGTGCCATCTGTTTTTACTGCTTCCGTTGTTTGCAGGAACGATACTGGGTTCATACTTCATGGAATTTAAAAATGTTATTTTCATTATGATGACTCTGTTATTTGTTTATTCTCTTTTCAAGGGATGGAGAAAACTTGATCCAGAAACAAAAAACGAAACAAAGAAAGACACAACAACACATGATTGTTGCAGTATGGAGAGGTTTAAATCATGAAGGAAAAAGTGTCGCAAGTAGCCACTGTATTTTCGGCTTTTGTTATGGCTGCATGTTGCCTGGGGCCATTAATTTTCATTCCTCTTGGATTAACTGGGTTTGCAGGAGCATTAGCCTTTTACTCACTGAAATATCGGTTAATGTTCAGCATTGCTACCATCATCCTTCTTGCTTACTCCTTTTATATGGTTTACGGGAGAAAGAGAAAAAGAAAAAGTTCTGTCATTGGCTTTTGTTGGTGGTTAGTGCGTGTAGTAACGAAAAAGAAGCAAAAAATACTATAGATGCTAAGCAGGAAGCAAAAGCTACCATTGAAACAACTAAAGCAGGGACATTCACGGTTTTGGGGATGGATTGTTGCCCGCCATCTGTTGTAGAAAGGGTTCTGAAACAGGTAGATGGCGTTAGCAAAACAGCCATTAAAGTCAATGGAAGCATGAGCGAAGTAACAGTTTCCTTTGATGATAAGAAAACGGATTTACAGGCAATTAAGACGGCAGTTTTGGATTTCGGCCTTGGAGTCGAGTAATAGGAGGGATTTAACATGAAAAAATATCGAGTAAACGTTCAAGGAATGACTTGTACGGGTTGTGAAGAGCATGTAGCTGTTGCTCTTGAAAACATGGGTGCAAGAGGGATTGAAGTAGATTTCCGCCGTGGCGAAGCTGTATTTGAGCTACCAAATGGCTTAGAGGTTGAAACAGCGAAAAAAGCGATTGCTGAAGCGAAATATCAACCAGGAAAAACAGAAGAAATACAATCTCAAGAAATGATGCAGTTAGGTGATGAAGGTGATTATGACTACATCATCATCGGTTCTGGTGGGGCTGCCTTTTCATCTGCCATCGAAGCCGTGAAGTATGGAGCAAAAGTGGCAATCATTGAACGTGGTACAGTTGGTGGAACATGCGTGAACATCGGCTGTGTTCCTTCAAAGACTTTGCTGCGGGCTGGCGAAATCAATCATCTGGCAAAAAATAACCCATTCATCGGATTGCACACGTCAGCTGGCGACGTTGATTTGGCACCATTGATCAAGCAGAAAAATGAACTGGTGACCAACCTTCGAAACTCAAAATATGTGGATTTGATTGATGACTACGGCTTTGAATTAATCAAAGGCGAAGCGAAATTCGTGGATGAAAAAACAATTGAAGTCAATGGCATGCAGTTATCAGCAAAACGATTCTTAATCGCGACAGGTGCTTCACCAGCAGTGCCAAACATTCCTGGACTGGATGAGGTCGATTATTTAACAAGCACAACGCTTCTTGAATTAAAGAAGGTGCCTAAGCGTCTTACGGTCATAGGTTCTGGCTATATCGGCATGGAATTAGGACAACTCTTCCATAACCTAGGCTCAGAAGTCACATTGATGCAAAGAAGCCTGCGTCTGTTAAAGGAATACGATCCTGAAGTTTCAGAAGCAATCACGCAAGCATTGATAGATCAAGGGGTCAACTTAGTGACGGGAGCATCCTTTGAACGAATCGAAGAAGATGGAGACATTAAAAAGGTCCATGTTGAGGTCAACGGCAATAAGCGAATCATTGAGGCAGATCAATTACTGGTTGCCACAGGAAGAACACCAAACACGGCAACCTTGAATTTACAGAAAGCAGGCGTTGAAGTAGGCCCAAATGGTGAAATCGTAATCGATGTTTATTCAAAAACAACGAATTCACGCATCTATGCAGCAGGAGATGTCACGCTTGGTCCTCAATTTGTGTATGTGGCAGCTTATCAAGGTGGAGTTGCTGCAGGAAATGCTATCGGGGGACTAAACAAAAAGCTGAATTTAGAAGTGGTTCCAGGGGTTACGTTTACAGCTCCAGCTATTGCAACGGTTGGTTTAACGGAGCAACAGGCAAAAGAAAAAGGATATGAAGTGAAAACATCCGTCTTGCCTTTAGAAGCCGTTCCAAGAGCCTTGGTTAATCGGGAAACAACAGGCGTGTTTAAACTGGTGGCTGACGCGAAGACACTGAAAGTGTTAGGGGCTCATGTGGTGGCAGAAAATGCAGGAGACTTAATTTATGCAGCGACACTGGCTGTCAAATTCGGTTTAACCGTTGAGGATCTCCGAGAAACCATGGCTCCATATTTAACAATGGCAGAAGGATTGAAGCTAGCTGCTCTTACGTTTGATAAAGATGTATCAAAATTATCTTGTTGTGCAGGTTGATCACCTTTTTAGGAAGCCTTAATGTACGTATTCAGTTAAAGAAAGCTTTTATAAAAGACGATTCTTCTCTTAACATAGAGATAATCGTCTTTTATATTCCAAAAAATGTATCAACGTGGGTTTTATGTCAAAATGTTGGTGGTACCCCTTAAATAATTTATGCGATACTCTATTGTATAATGGCAGCCAATTTCAGCCCTTCTACGATTGTTAAAATGGAGCAAGAGTTTCAAGGAGGTCCTCAACAGTTAAATCGAATTTGACAGCTAATGTCATTTGCATCTATTATTAGTGGTTCTTTAATAATTATAATGGTGCTTGGTATTATGGGGATTGTAAATCTTCCTTATTGGGGTTGGATGATTGGCGCTTTTTTCCTTGGTTTTATTAGCTCTGGTGAGTCTGTCCCTTATGGTTTTATTTTACAGTCCGAGACACCTAAGCAAATTATGGGGAGAGTATCTGCTGTGACCACAATTTTCTATGCTTATTGCACCAGCTGTGGGATCTCTTCTTGCCACTTGGCTTGGAGTTTCAATCGTCTTGATGGGAGCAGGAGGGCAACCTGCTTTTGGGTGCCATTGTTTTCATCATTATTTTCAAAAGAATAAAGGTTCCAAATAATATTCAAGAAAAACACGTCCAAGCAAAAAAGTATAGTGAAACCATTTTGACACAATCCTTTTTCAAAATGGTTTCTTCTTATTGGCTGTAAAATTAATTGGGGGTTAGTTCCTTTTAGTTGTACTTTATTAACAAGATACAAATACGGTTATATCTTCTTATATATATCTGCATAAGCTACTTTTAACTGCCCTCTTAAATCTTTATTCTCTTGTTCTAATCTTTTGATTTTACGTTTCAATGAATCGATTAGAGCGTCTTTGTTATTTTCATTCATTTTTCGTTGAATCTGCTTTTTAGTAGGAACGGTCACCTGCTGCTGTCTTAAAGATTCAATCCTTTCACGAAGGACAAGATTGTTATAAAGGGTCGCTTTTGCAACTCCTGCCTCACTTGCCACACTGTTAAAATTAATGTTTTCATTTGCTCGAACAAGCCTTTGAATCGCTGCATCTACTTTTTTAGTGGTAGCTGTCCTACGTTCTTGATGGACTTGTTTTAAATGTGTTTGCAGGTTAAATTTAGGCATTAACTGACTCCTTCTTTCTATTTAGCCGATCTAAGCGACCAAAAATAAAATGCCCTTCTTCAATGGTGTTTAAATGTTTTGGTATCTTTCTAAGTTCTTTTTATTCTTTTCGGCTAATTCAGTCCTTCCACGGTCTTCTAAGATATCAATAGTCTTTGTCGCTGTCTTAATTAATAATTCGTATTTTTGTTTATCCAAATCAGAGAATCCAATCGCTAAATCTTTGCACGGACTTCCACCATTACATGTTAGGCATGGCGGTTCCTCTGAATAAGGACAATTACCGTTAATTCTTGCGTGACAGCTTCCGTATGGATTATCTATAGCGTTTAATTTATGATCCCGCCACAACATCTCAAGTAGATCTGAAGGTACTTCTTCGTCCGAATTAACCTGCTTCATTTCACCGTTAAAATCAAAACTAAACAATCCATTTTTCATGGCTTCTTCGAACACTTTACGCTTCGTACCATCTAACAATTTAGCATATCTGAGGGTCATTTCAGGTGAAGCATGTGCCAATAGTTCTTGAACTGTAAGAA
>NZ_JBFTMS010000065.1:0-16410 GCF_056397085.1 Peribacillus sp. 05N428
TCAGATTTTTAGCTTCCCAAATGTCTTTTTCCCATTCATCTCGAAAGTCTATTAGTTTATTAAACTCAGTTAGAAGATTTAATAAGTACTTGGCCCGGGGAGACTTAACTTTATATCCATCCCGTTTGCTAATGTAAGAAGTCGATACTTCGTTTTTCTCTAACCAAGATAGCCACTCGCTGTTTGCCTTGTCAATATTCAAATCAGTGAGAGAGTTTAGATAGGGGTATTTTTCATTTACAAAACGGTTAAATAATTGAATGTTATTGGCTTGGCCAACAAACATAGTGTTCATGGTCCATTCATCCTGAAATATTTTTCTATACACGAAAAATTTAAGTTCTAAATTAATTAGCTCGCTTTTGAATGGAAAATAGATTGTTTTCCTATTGAAAGTAGGGTTTTCTAAATAAGATTTAAAATTAGAAATTGTCCTAAAAAAATTAATATGCCATGAATTCTCAATTAAAAAATATGGATTATTGACAATTACTTTTTGCACATTTTCATCCCCATCGATATTACGAACCACATAGGATGATAATTCATTCCTCATGTAATCGTGTACACTTTCAAAATCCTGGCTTAATAAAGGATTAATACTCATTCATTGGTTCCCCCAGGATTATTCTTGTTGTAAATCTTAAAAGCATGTTGGGCTTTTTCCCAATTATTGCGAATATCTTCTTTAGAAGGGTGAAGGTATAAGTTCATGGTTGTTTGAATATTACTGTGACCTAACCGTTCTTGAACTTGTTTAATATCACCAGTTTGTTTGTAGTATAGAGTCGCGTGAGAATGCCGTAATAGGTGAGGATGAACAGAGATATTGCTTTTTTTCCTTAAGCGTTTAAATAGAGCTGATACATCTTGGTAATTCATGCCCTGACCTGCATTTTTCCCACGTAGTTTAACAAATACGAAATTTTTATGAATATCCATTTCATCTAAGATTTCGTATAGGTAGTCATCATACAAATCCATTAATTCTTGGGAAACATAAATTTCTCTTTCTCCTGTCTTCAATCTTGCTCCATTCTCTAATTCTCCCCGATCAACTAAGCGTATCCGGTGACCATTTTTGTGATCAAACACAAAGTCCTCCAGGTAAAGTGAAAGTAGTTCTCCAATCCTTAGTCCTGTTTCAAATAGAGTTTGTAAAAGCAACCTATCTCTAATGTTACTAGTTGCTTTAATTAAATCCCTTACGTCCTCTTTAGTTAATGTCTTAATTTTTTTCCTCTTCTTTTTGATTTTCAAGATGTTCTTATGTACTGATTTATTTTTATTCACATGGTAGAGGAAATCTTTATATTGTCTCTGTCCTCTGTTAAAAACCTCCTGCATAACAGTATCAGCTAATGCTTTTGCAATTTCTTCGTTTCTGAAAAGGTAGTTGTAAAAACCTGTAACTGCCGTAAGAATCAAGTTAATTGTACTCTCTGTCTTTCTAGCCTTTGTTTTGGAAATGGGTGTAATATTTAAGCTTTCAAAAGGGTTTCTTAACCATCCTATAAATTCTACTAAGTGTTCTAATTTTACTAGGCTATAGTTGATATTCTTTTGATTTAAGTAATCAAAATATTGTTTCAATGCGTAGCAATAAGTCTTTTGCGTATTAGTACTCTTTCCCGTTGTATCTAGATATTTTAGGTATTTTAACACCGGAAGAATAGGAACTCCCACATCATCTATGAGCATGTATCTTTTGCTGTGATTCTCTAGGAAAACTTCTTGAACCCTCATTTACTAAACTTGCCCCCCTATACTAAACATAGTAAACATATTTTCTTAAATCTTCTTAATCATTTTAATATACAAAAAAAAGAGAATTAATGGTCGTATATTGAACATTTTATCCTCTAATTATTATAGTATAGTTAATCATTATTGTGACGAGTATACAATTTAATCTGATTATCAAACTTAGAAAGAATCAAACGAATTCCATCAAGCTTGAGCTCAGTTATGAAATCATCGTCCTCGAAGGGTTGCTCTGTTTTGTGCAATAGCATTGGAGAAATAAACAAAGTTACCACCTCATAATAATTGTAGCATTGATTGTTGAGTTATCTATAAGGTAGATTATGTTAATAAAAATAAGTATATAAAATAGTTTAGTTCATAAAAAAACTAAACGTAAACCTATCTGAAAGTGAAAACATAACTTTCCATCTTAAAAAAACACTACTTTTTTTAAAAATGAATGTCTGAGAAACGCTCTACAGCAAAATTAAATTCATTTTGGCTTACAATTACCTATTTGATTTAAAATACAGAAGATCATAAATTCTTGCCTAAAGACAAAAGCAGGGTTAACCCTGCAAAAGCCTTTAGGCTATATATTATTCATCATTATCTAGGATACGAAGAATGGTGCTCATAGCTTCAGTATTATCTCCTTTACGTAGTTTATCAATAAAATCCATGTAGAGAAGTTCAATGACTCGTTCAATGGTAAAGCCATGGTTTGGGTGGTCTTCTTCCAAATCAGCAAGCAAGACTTCTCCACGAAGGGCATATTTTCGCCTCACTCTTAAATGTAAAGGTTGCAGTTCTTCATGTTGTTCCTTATGAATGAGTTTAAAAATGGAGTCCGTTTTCTTCTCCAAAACAGCAGTCTTTCCAGACTCATGTTCCAATGTATTGAGGACCTTAAAAATCTTCTTTAAATCTGGGTTTCTCTTTCCCTCATAAAGAAAATCTTCGTATAGCAGCGTCAATAAATCCTTTTGGTCAAACGACATTTCTGATAAATCTTGGATATCCTCACAAAACACTTCGGCTCTTAAATAACTATTTAGGGGAACCTTTATGGATAATAAAATCATGGATGATTTATTCATTTTATGAAGCATTTTTCCGATAAAGTTAGTGGACCCTATAAGTGATAGTTCTTCATTGATGAGATTCGCTTGGCTATATTTCCCCATCTGTTATGCCTCCTAGCTGTTTCTTCTTTAAAGCCTCCATAAAAATTCTATGAGCTGCCTGTCTGGTACTACAATTCCATTCGATACCATATTCCCCTATTTTCCGAAATGTCTCATGATCAACCTTGCAATGGACGGTAGAGGGATGGTCTATATAGGTGACGTCAGGAAATACAAAAAGGTTCTCAAGGCCATATAAAAGCAGTTCTGTGGAAGTTTTGGTTTTAGATCCATACCAATGTTTCCTTGATTCACGCAATACAATCGTATTCGTTATTTCGGAAACAGGGATTTTTATATCATGCAGCTTATCAGTCCGGATCTTTCTTTTTTGAGGTTCCGGGTTTCTTTTTTTGTTAGGGGAAAGGCTGGGATTCAATGGCTTATCTCTTCTCATTGGCTTTCTCCTTCCTAAAAAGGGTTTTATGTTTGGGTAGGTTGGTAAGTAGGTATCTCGGTCCTCCTCTAAGAGTGGAGGGAGGTATATTTTAAAGGCTTAACGGCAAGGCTCTTGATATGTGAGGTGATATAGATGAGTAATAAAGATGGAATATCAAAAGAATTGGCTAAGGCCTTGGCAAATAAGGCATCAGCTTCCCACGCTATTAAGAGTGTCGATAAACCAAAAAGATAAAGGATCATCCGATAATTAGTTTAATGCCACCTTGTTCAATGATTTTGACCTGGGGCGTATCTTCTTTTTTAATATAGCTTTGTTCCTGCCAACATTTCTCTTCATCTATCCTCCATGCTGGGCAGGGGAGAGGGACGTCACCCTTCTGATATTTTTTAAGGATATCGTTATATTCTTTTGAATGAGCTGCTATAAATAAGGCCAGACGGAAAATTTGGTTGCGATCTAATGAAGTGGCATTATTAACTTCATTTACATAGTCCTGATAAATGGACGGATATCTTACAGTAGGTCGATATGTCATTTTGAATTACCCCCTTTATACAAGGTATGACGTCAGTTGGTTAAAATGCTTATTGTAGCTATATAAACGATTTAACACATTGGTGGTTCCACTAAAAAAAATTGTTTTTTGCTGCACCCCTAATTTCATATTAGGATTTTCCCTTTTTTTAGATAAAATCCAAAAAATAAAAATCCCGGTTTTGGCCGGGATTTGCTATGAATGGTTTTAACCGGAAACTTCTTTTTTCATTATGAATTTCCATACTTTTTTTGTTCGTCTATTTTCTGCTTTAAAACAGAGTGTTGTTTTGTTTACTTAAGTTTCCTATTTTAATTGATTGGATTCCCCGATTAAGATTTATCCAATATTTTAAATGCAGTCGCTCTTATTTTGAAAATTATTTCGACTCAAGGTCATAAATTCTTGTCTAAAGACAATAGCAGGCCCTGCCGTCAGTCTTCAGGATAATTCATCTTCCACAACATTTTTTATATTTTTTACCTGAATTACAAGGACAAGAGGCATTTCTTTTTAGGACAGGTTTCTTATTTAAGCTAACTTCACTAACTCTCATGTCAGTAAAATATGTCCAATTTAGTTTTGAAGTGAAGTATTCCGATGGTGCTCCATACAATGTGAAAAGAACATTATTCAGAGTATTTACCTTATAGTATTCTTCATCGATACTTGAAATTGAGACATTGATGCAATTATCCTTAAACATTTCACCATACTTATCATATACCCAAGCTTGTGCAATTGTTGACCTTACTCTTTGTGGGTAGTCCTCCCACGGAGTAGAATACGTAATTCCTGTAAATTCTTCTACTATAGGCTCTAACTGATCTTTATAACCTGGCATATGGAAATGTCCTTCTTTTACAAGTTCAGCAAAGTGATCCCTAGCTTCTTTCCACTCACTATTGTTAAATCTTATATAGTTCAAGTCAGGTATTGTACTATTTATGATTTCTATTGCCTGATCTACATTTATTAACTCGCCTTCAAATTTATCGAATTTCATAGAAAGAACTAATATATAAGAAAGGACCTTGATTGGAACAGGTCTATTATTAATTACATCATAAAACTCTACTACTGATATTGTTCCATCATTATGTGCTTCTAGAACACAAAAGAATAATTGAGTGGCATCTCCATTTGGAATATCATCCGCATTTCCAGATAAACCACCGTAATTCCCAGCCTTCTCAGCCTTTCCATTAGCCTCTACCCCCTCCATAGCATTTAAAAATGCTTTAACTAAGGGGTGAACCTTATAATCTGGATTTTTTCTTAACTTCCTTTTTACATAACTAATATAGGCTTTAAAGCTTATTTCAAATTCTGCAGCATCATATACTTCTTTGTTTTGCATCAATAAGTACCCCCATCAAACTTTTATTGATCTTTTTCTTTGATTCCACCAATTTCGCGGTACCTGTAAATAAATCATAAGCACCATATACTGTACTCGCTACACCAATAGCTGGAATGATGGCCAAACTTACAGGAATGCTAGATATTACCCCTGCAACTAAAGCAAGCATGTCAATAGAGAACTTTATCTTCAATTGCTTTGATAAATCTTCTAATTTTCTTGAATGTTCGCTTAACACGTCCTCTAGATTTATCGAGGCTTGTTTTTTTATCTTATCTTCATCAACACCATCTAAAGTATGATGAATGTTTTTCCTTAAAGCCTCTCGTACACTTTTTATTTCTTCTTCATTCCTTAATAGATAAAACTTATCCATATCAATATTTTCAAGCCATCTAAATTCTTGGGTTTGCAGAGCGTATAATATTGTGTTATCAATATCAGGGGTTCCTCTGTGCATTTGATTAATTTGATTAATATCCCACTTATATAAATTCCAGTTATCTTTACGGTCAAATACGATTTGGGATGATAAATATTGGGATTGAAAAACTTGTGTTCCTAAATTCATAAATTGGCCATACATTTTTAACGCTAAGGTTTGACCCATAGATAAAGTTTGTCCCTTAAAAGTTTCTGATATATCAATATGCATTTGGTTAAATCTATCTAACATGTTTGATTCATTGAAGAATAACAATCGCCAATCCTTTATGTCTTTAATGAGTTGGTCACTTGATCTAATACCCCCAAGGTATTCCCATACATCATCGGAATCACTAAAATCTCGCTCAAGGAGTAAACGGAAGTAGTTGTCACCACTCTTATCTGTTTTTTCTTTTATATTCATTCTAATTTCCTCATCAATAATAGATGGGAAAATAATTAATAGTGGTATGCTTCCCTCCCCAAAAAAGAGTTTTTTCATATCAAGCAAGTTAAAGGTATGTTTTACCAATTGATTTAAATATGCTTTATCCGTAGCAACTTTTTTAGTATTTAACAAAAAAGAAAGTGGATCTTCAATTAATAAAGTATCTAAATATAAAGCTGTTTTCTTTATAAAATTAACTCCCTCTAAAGGAGATGGATTACCAGAATACATAACTTTAAAAATATCTGTATTCTCAACTATTGAAATAATTTCAGAACTATTTTTTTTCCAAAATGCTTGTAGGTCTTCTTCTAAATCCTCAATACTTACCAATATAGCTTGAGCAGCTGTCTCTAAGATTCTAAACTTTTCAGCCTGAAAAAACTTATCTACGCCGGGAGTATAGAGAATGCCAAAGTAGTCTTCAATCAGTTCAAAGTACTCTCTGGTTATTCTTTCTAATTTTTTAATGTCAAAAAAATACATATTTACCCTCTCACCCCTTTAATGAAAATGCTGATAATTTTAATTATATAACTTCTTCAACCCTTCTACCGAAAGGATTGAAATATATTGTCTAAAACTTAAAACTTTAAGACACTCTTAAAATCAAACATATTATTTGTTAATTTACCCTTGTTTACTGTCTAAAAGTTAGTCTATAATTAAATGTGTAAAAGTTTTAGTACTTATAGACAAAGGATGATACATATTGTTAATTGGTTATGCGAGGGTTTCAACTACTGGCCAAGATTTAGAAACACAAAAGGAAATTTTGGAAAATGAAGGGTGTAAAAAGCTTTTTGTTGAAAAAGTAACAGGAACAAGTACAAAACAAAGAGCCCAACTTTATGAAGCTATTGAATTTGCACGAGAAGGAGATACATTAGTAGTAACTAAAATAGATCGTTTAGCTCGTTCTATTATGGACTTGAATAAGATAGTTCATGAACTAGCTGAAAAAGGGGTTAATGTAAGATTTGTAAAAGAAGATATGAAGTTTGATGGTTCAAACGAAGGAAACAGCTTACAAACTCTGCTTTTTAATATTTTAGGTTCATTCGCACAATTTGAACGTGATCTTATTGTAGAAAGAACTACAGAAGGTCGGGATAGGGCTAAGAGGCAAGGGAAACATATGGGAAGACCAGGGCAAGATGAAAAGACTTTAAAACGTGCTATTAAGCTATATAATGAACGTGAAACAAACGGAATGAGTGTAAAGGACATTGTAAAAACTACAGGAGTTCCACGATCCACGTTATATGCAAAGATTAAATGATTCTTAAACTGACTAGGTGCATTTAATTGAGATCCGGGGCTGCCATTTGGTGGCCTTTTTGCTTAATGAACTAAAGGGGCAGGTTAGTTCAATAAGGTTGGAACATCTTTCTGGATAAATAAGAAAGATGTTTTGTTAAGATAGAAGAAGTAACTACAAAGTAACTTGGAGGATATAGGCAAAATGCGTTCTTTCCTAGATAAAATTAAGAATACTTTTTTTGAGAAGTTGTCACGCAGAATTAAACCTCTGATGTTTGTACAGATATTATTATCAATCATTGCAATATTTGTTTCGTTGCAAGCATTAAATGAAATTGATACCACAGTTTATTACACATATTCCACGATTTTAAAAATTACATTAGGTTTTGTGATGCTTTTAATAGGGATTGAAAATTATTTAGTTAACAAAAGAAATAAAAAAGAATATATAATTTGGTTTGTCGCTGCCTTATTATCTTTTGGAATGGCTATTGACCAATTTTACTTCTTACGCTAAAGGGTGCTTTAGCTAAAGATCGGAGCTGTCTTTAAGGCAGCTCTTTTTCTTATGGAACTAAAGGGGCAGGTTAGTTGAAGAAGAATAAAATGAGATTTCTAGAAGCCGTCAATAAAAAAAGAACACGAATATGTCCTTTTTTTATGGCTCTTTGTGTTCATACTTCACCAACTTGATTGGAGCGTACTCTTTCGGTAAGTCTTTCATCAATTGGCGACTCGGTTCAACTGCAAAATAAAGAGTATCTCTACCTAACACTTTTTTATCTGTTGTAGGTGACAATGACACTTTTAGCATATATGAGAATTTATCGCTAAAATCATTACCAAAATAGATAGAAACCATTCCATAATCGGGGTCTTCACTTGACGGACCATAGCCAGTAGGTTTTAATCCCTTGCTCTTATAATAACTTTGAAAAGCCTCCATTATTTCCTTGTGGTATAAATCCGTTATAAAATAGCTGAAGTATCTGTTATTGAAACTATTTGCTTCCGGAAAATTAGGTATTTCGTTTTCCTTATTATTGTTTGAGGCAGAAACGTTTGTACTTATTGTGAAACTAGAAACTAAAAGTATTATCATAATAAATCGTTTTATTTTCATATAGGACCTCCCATTTTAAAGTTAATATGCCCTATGTAATTTATTTTAATTATTAGGTTTTTTCTTATTAAGTTAATGTGGCAGGTTAGCAAGTTTGTGAAGGTTTGTACTTAAACAAACGGGTGCGTTAGTTCATTAAGAACACCTTGTAGCAGTTAAATACCAAAAGACATTTTCCGAGTTTAGGAAAGTGTCTTTTGGTATGGCATTCTCCCTTTTGACACATTGTCTATTTTAATTATTTATTCCTTTTATTTCGTGGAATCGTCCTATTGCTATAAAAACGGTACTAAAAAAATATACGAATCCGTATAGTATCTTTAATTTTGTATCCATGCCATCATCGTTATCCAAATGGGTAGGCCATTCATGATCGGCATATTCAAAATATTCATTACTATTTGCTTTCCTGTCTTCACTGTCTATGTCCATTTCATTCATATAGCTCCAAATATGGTCTAATTTGTAATTAAGTTCTTCTTCGTTATATTCTTCGTCCATAGATTTTTGGCTATCCATTACAACGAATTGCCATATTAAAGCAAAGAATAGTAATGCATATCCCCACATCTCTAATTCTCTCGCGACTCTTGTACTAATTCTTAACTTTTTAATACCCATAACAAAACAAAAGACTCCTGGTACCAAGGGTATAGTAAAAAATAAAATTTCGTGGTATTGAAAAAAGTCCCCATAAAAGAAAACTTCGTTTTGGTTTAATACTATACCCAACATTAGTACAGGAATGATAAACATCATCAAAAACCATAAAATTGGTATTACTAAAGGGTATTTATTAACTATTATTCTCAGTTCTTTTTTGAATCTCCTCGGTTTCTTTTTGAATCTCCTCGGTTCCATTTGAGTAGCTCCTTAAAATAAATTTGAATATATAAAGTATAAGAGAATAAAGCCTACTTCCTTTGAATAACAAGGATCGTAGGCTTTTTTATTATTTAAATTCACTTTTCACAACGTCTTTCCCTTTCATAAATTCATCATCGGAATAATAATCCTCTAATTCATCTATCGTCCATTGTTTTGATTTTTCATCATAGGTTGCCACGACCAAATATTCTTCAAACACTTCTTCTAATGGATCATCTTCATTCCATCCATAGTATTGTTTTTGTTCACTATGAAGTTCTACTGGAAGCTTTACTCGATATTGATCTTTTTCTTTCGATAAGATTATATTTCCGAAGTCAATGCGTGTTCCCAGCGCTATCCCTTTCCAATAATTTTCGTTTGATTTATCAAACTGAATATCTTCAGCATATTCTTTAACAATATTGTCGGATGCTGTTTTAATAACAGAAGCATTTTGTTGAACTAAAGCTTGAACTCGTTGTTTAGCAAAATCATTGATAACTTGTACAACCTTGTCTTTATTTTCTTTCTCTCCAAATGGTTTAGGTGTAACATCCACACTCACTGTATCTTCATCTACCGTTTGCGCGACACTTGTTGCAGCTCCCCAGGGATATGTAACTTCTCCACGAACCTTGATTGAACCATCCGTTGATACGGGCCCGAAATTTGTTTCCTTGTCATCATCACTATTACCAAACAAGCCTCCAACATCCTCTTTAATCATTTCGGCTTTTTTTCCTGTAATTTTCCCATTTACAAATATCTCAACATTTTCAATGGTTGCTTCAACATCAATTTTTTTTCCCTCTACATCCAATTCAATTTCACTTTGACGTTCTTCATCATCGAAAAGAGACACTTCATCTTTTGTTTGGATATTAGCAAATTCATATTTTTTGGTTCCTGTAATGGTATATTTGCTTGGCGCTAGTCCAGTAATCGTCTCTTCAAGTTGACCTTTTTTTGTTTCAAAAACTTTTTTTCCGTTTAATGTAATCACCGTATCAGGTTGATTGGCTGATACTTTAAGGGAGTACGGACGAGCATAAATATGAAAACCACCAAATAATCCACCGTCTTTTTTAAGATAAAAATCTCCTGCATTTTTGATTTCACCTTCGGTAGCATTTTCAAAAATAGGGTTTTGTAACCTTGCTTGACTATCTTCTTCTAAAATGGCACGTTGTGCATGTAAGATAAAAATAAGCTCTTGCGTGTATTCATTATTGTCTTTGGCATATGATATAAATTGCTCTACATCTTCCTTTGTTACTTTCATGTCTTTATTCGGTGATTCGATTAATTTCTCTAAGGTATTTGTATCACTTGTCAGAACAGCATTTTCAAATTCATTCACTAAATCCTCACTACTTGGACGGATTGCAAAAATAATAGATATTATTATTAACACCAAAAAAATCAAACCAATTATTAAAGTAATCTTTCGTTTCTTATTGTTCTTTACAATTTCCATTTTTATCTCCCTTTTGAATGTCCTTTATATAAGTCTCCTAATACCCCATCAAAAATTTGTTTAGATAATATACATGTATTATATTGTAAATCAAATGGAAATTCTTCTATATTTTTCAATTTAGTAACTCCTTCTCAATATGATTAATTATGTTTATCACTTTTCCTTCTAATTTTAGCCATTTAAGTTTTTCAATATGTCCCCTTAATAGAAAAAAACCACTTAATTCAGAACAAATAGTTTTTATTGCATGTTCATGATCATGTTCATTTGTACTTTTTTCTACCTCTATAAGAGCAAACGGTAAATTATGAGTATAATCCATTAAACTAGCTAGAAATCGATTTGCACTTTTAACTACTTCATTTGGAAATTCCTTCGAAGAAAGTTCCCATGCAATCATGCGGACGATAATTTGACTTTCAGTTAAAACCTCATACGCAGCATCCTTTACCCTTTCAAGGTTTTGGGAAGCAATTTGATTTAGTTTTTGCTCTATCTCTTTCAAACTCTCACCTTCTCTTTCTTTTTTCCTAACAATTATTTCGTTTGGAAATATTCTTTAAAAGTTCTATCCTTTTTAAAATTCATGTATTCTTCATCAATAAAATCCGAAGGTATTTCTTTTACTTTTTTCCATTTTAGTTTTGAAATTATTCGTTTTGTAAATTTCCTATTTTCTATATCCTTTTCTTGTTTACTGTAACAAGCTCTGCAAAGCAAATTATAATCTCTTGGGTAATTTTCTATATTGGCATACATGGAGTTGATATTTAAATGTTTGGCAATACACGTTCTATGCTGACCATCTGTAAATACAAAATGCCCACAATCTCTGGGATGCATTCTAATTGAAAAAACCGACTTTTGGAAACTAGGGTTTTCAAAATAATTATCATTTAGCAAAGATTTTGCTAATTCACGACACGACATAACATTGCTTTCATGAAATTCATTACCTTCTTCTATGCTTATACATTCTGCTTCTTCTTCACTTAAATATAAAGAGCACACACCTTTTCTTAATTCATAACAATCAAATTTACCTAATCGGTAAGAATACTTACATTTGGTTGGATCTAATTCTTTTATTTCGTAACTCAAAAGTAAACACTCCCATTCCCTAGAAATTAATAATCTGATTATTTACCTCTCTGGTGACTTTGTTTATTTTTTTACTCTCGATAAAGGGAACTTCTATTTCTGTGCTTTGTCCTGAATTGCTAATAATCTTCAATTTTGATTTACTACAATGGCATAAAAGTAAAAAACCAGTTAGTAGTTCAATTACTCCTAACGTAAAAAGTTCCGGTGAAAGCATAAGCCTAAATGATCCTGTGAATAGCCATAAACCAAGTAGCAATCTAATCACATGAATTTTTGAAGAGGATTTTACGGACGCAATATTACGGAGGGTAATGTTTTCTGAACGATGACCGATTGGTAAAAATCCAAAAACTGTATTTTTAGATTCAACCATAATCCTTCTATTCGTTATTTTAAATTTAGTTGGTAACCAAAAAAATAATAAACTCGATCGACAAGATTCAGAATGAATAATTTGCTCCGATTTATACTGTTGGTTCATTTCATTTCACCTTCTTTTCACGAATGTTATATAATTATATTATAACACAAATAATTAAACTTTAATACCATATATTTGCTAAAATTAACTTATTAACCAACTACTTTGAGGTGTAATATTACATGAGCAACAAAGAAGATATTCTAGTAAGTTTGAAACAAGAATTACTGAGGATTGGTTCTTCAAATCGGGCAAGTTACGACCAATTGAAAAAAACAGGTAATTTATCAAGTAGTCAAATTAGTCGAAACTTAGGATTAAGCTGGCGGGAAATAGTGAAAAATCTGGGATTTAAACCTGAAAGGGAACTATCTCCATCTAATGAAATGTTAACGGCTCTTAAGGTTGAATTTAAACGGTTGCAAAGCTATAAGAAGGAAGATTATAAGAAGCATCGAAACAAACAGCAATTCCCCTATCCTGGTGTTCTTACAAAACATTTAGGAATGACATGGGCTGAAATAACAAAAGCTTGTGGCTGCCCCGATACAAAAGAAAGCCTCAAAGATAATGTCAGTGATGAAGATTTAATAAAAGAATACAAAGAAATGAGTAAAGTAATGGGGAAACCAGCAACAATTGAAGAATTGAAAAAAACAACTGAATATTCATATGATATATATAGACAGCATTTCGGCACTATAGGACAGCTTAGGGAAGCTTGTGGGTTTAAAGTAAAAACAAAACGTGCTGCACCTATTATTACCAAAGATGATTGTTTATGTGAGTTAAGAGCGATCTATAATAAGAATGGCCGTTTAACTTACAATCAATTAAAAGATAAATCGACTATATCCTTATCAACAATCTTTAGAAAATTTCACACAACAAAGATTAATGAGATATGGGATGAAGTATTGAAGACTAAAAAAACAGAACAAGACAATTAATATAGGTATTAATAAAGATATATTTAAATATAACTTTATTAGGCTTAAGCCTAATAGGTTTTTAGAAATCTATAAATTAGTTTTAAAACAAAATATGGAATAGAGGTAAAAAAATGAATAATGTTTTTACACGTGGTTGGATTAATCTTTCCATTCAATGGGGTTTAGATGGTTTTTCGAACTATATAGATGAGATGGAGGAAATTCTTAGTGTTCAGCTAAAGAAATTAGAAAAAGAATATAAAGAGGAGATTAAAAATATTTCAGAGGATCAAGCCGAAGACCTCTTTGATTATAATTACGCAGATAAGGTAAGTTACTTAAAAGATGAATTCCCTAATATCCTGCGGAAATCCTTTGTAACCTCATTGTATTCCTTTCTCGAACAACAATTGGGCAAGATTTGTGAACAAGTACAACTAGCTAGACAAGATGATTCAAAAATTCGTACTGGAATTTTTTATTCTCACAAATACCTAACAAAAGAGGTTAGGGTTGACTTCGATACTTTAAATGAAGCATGGAGTAAAATAGAAAAAATCAACAAAATTAGGAATCATATAGTCCACAACGGTGAAGACACACTAAATAAAGTAACAGATCCAAAAAGTAAGAAAGATGAAAAAAACAATGAAACTCTTGACGCTTTTATTTACTATAATCTTGCTAAAGAAGATAAAGATTATAATGACTTTTTGAAATCGGAAAATAAAGTACATAAATTGAAATATGATATAAAGATATCTAGTGATTTTTGTGAAGAAATACTAAGTGACACTAGGGAATTTTTTGATACACTTACAAATTTGTTAAAAGACCATCAAGCATAACTATATAGAAGGCTTTTTAATAAAAAATATTCATTTTCGAATAAGGACTCTTCCAGTACTTTGATTTTTTGTTATATCTTATATAAATAGGATAAGTAAAAAGAAAAAGAAGCAATTTTTTAATTGCTTCTTTTTAATCATGCTTTATTCACGTCAATATCTTCTTTCGTTTCTTTTTTATCTTTTGTATCTTTCGTTTCTTTTTTATCTTTTGCCTTCTTCACTTCTTGCTCCTTATTTTCCTTCTCACTTTTAAGGTTCTCAATTTTAGTTATTAAATCTTTATTACCTTTTGACTCTGCAAATTCCATAGCTTCATCAAACTTATTTAATCCAATATAAGCATCAACTACTAATGATTCTCTACGTCCATCAAGTTTAACATCATCTTTTAATTTTATGACAGTATTAAAATCCTTATTAATTGAAGCTTTTTCAAACTTAATTACCGGTTCATCTGAATCAATGTTTTTAACCACATCTAGATTTTCTTTAGAAACCAAATAATTTATTACACTATAAGAAAACTTAGGTTCTGCATCTATAGCTTCTTGGTACTTACCAGCCATTAAGTACGAAAAAAGAATAGCTCTTTGAGCATCTTCACTCAACTCATTAAAAGATGTTTTCATTTTTCCGAAGTTTTGTGATGCATCCTCATAATTTTGAATCGCTGCATATTGAAGGCCTTCTATTAAAATATCTTCATCCTTTTCACTATTAGCAAGAGTTGTCTTAGCTGGTTCCCCTTTACTAAATAAAGTAATCACTATAATGATTAAAACCAATCCTACCATTGTTCCTGTTATTACTTTTAATTTAGATTTATCAGCAAAAAATGATTTATTATCTTCTTCAAAAGTTGCCTGGGAAGCACTTATTCTTTCTTTAATCTTTTTCTTTTCTTTCGGTGGCCTTTTTTCTATGATCGGCTTAACCTTTTTTTCTTTTTTTGGCTTGTCGGCCTTAGTTACTTTTTCTTCAATATCCTTCCTGATTACTGAAATCTTAGAAAAAATAGATTTAGTGGGTTTCTCGACTCTGGGTTCTCTTTCATCTTTTTCATTTTTCAATCCTTCAAAAAGCATTAAAATATTATTTAGTGTTTTTGCTTGGGCAATTTTAGATACTAATTTATACCGTTCTTGACTACACTTGCTAAGAGCTGCTTCTAATCCATTTACCCTTATTTCATCATATTTAGCTGATGTTAAAATAAATAAGACTACTCTTTTAACTTGTGTCTCGATATCTTCTTCATTATATGATGCAGAAGGCATTAGACCTTTAACTCCACGATATAAAAACTTAACTTCTCGTTTTTCTGGGTTTACAAGGATATTTTTATCATCTAGGACCGTAACTAATTTTTCATAATTTTTTAGTTCATTTCCTATTTCACATAACTTTTCTATAAAATCATATTTTTCCTCTTCCGTAGAGTTGGATTTAAAATACCCTAGAGTACGAAATCCGTCCTCTACTTCAAATTCCATTAGAAAAAACATCTTATTTTGAGTCAGTTCCAGGTTAGTGACGGGAAACATAAAGGGGATATCCCTTATAAATTGAATTTCTTCTATAGAGTTAATATTCGTCCTTTCTAAAGGAACTTCATAGGTTACTATATTATTATCAAAGCCTAATGTACCTTCATTAAAACTAATCTTTTTCAATAATCCGTCCTCCTTAACGTTTAAAATTAAGTAGAGAACAGAATTCTTAACGCATTCTGTTCTCTCTTAATCTTAAACCAATGTTGAATCGTTAGTGTCTGGTGTTTCAGGTTGTTGCTCAACTGGTGCTTCAGGTTTCTCCGGCTCTGGCTGTGGATCTGTCGGCTGTTCCGGCTCAACTGGTGGTTCCACTGGATCTGTCGGCTGTTCCGGCTCAACTGGTGGTTCTACTGGATCTGTCGGCTGTTCTGGCTCAACTGGTGGTTCTACTGGATCCATCGGCTGTTCTGGTTCAACTGGTGGTTCTACTGGATCTGTCGGCTGTTCCGGCTCAACTGGTGGTTCTACTGGATCTGTCGGCTGTTCTGGATCAACTGGTGGTTCTACTGGATCTGTCGGCTGTTCCGGCTCAACTGGTGGTTCTACTGGATCCGTCGGCTTTTCTGGTTCAACTGGTGGTTCTACTGGATCTGTCGGCTTTTCTGGCTCAACTGGTGGTTCTACTGGATCTGTCGGCTTTTCTGGCTCAACTGGTGGTTCTACTGGATCTGTCGGCTKTTCYGGCTCAACTGGTGGTTCTAC